>NZ_JASE01000004.1 GCF_000622325.1 Sulfitobacter geojensis | reverse complement strand
CCTAGATCTCCCCTGTCAGGCGATTGTAAACCTGCATTGCGAAAGCACGGGCATTGTCGCGCGCCCCTTGCATGTTGCCCTGCGGGGGCATTGAGTGGAGATCCCCGCCAAAGGCAAAAATCCCTGAAAAAGCAGCACGTTCCATCAAAGGAGGGTCAATCACGTCAACCCCCTGCTCGCTCAGCGAAATAGCGATACCCTTGTGCTGTTTCGACTGGATCGCTTTGGTCATCGTGAAAACCACGGCGTGTGGAATGGTGCGGTCCAAGGCTTCCTCCTCCTCGGCAATTAGCTGAAGGGCGCGGGCACCGATGGTGGCATCCAGTGTCGTGGCGCGCATGGGGGTTAGCACGAGATCGGCCTGACTGATGGCACGTGAGACGAGCCGCGAAGCGACCCCTTCGAGATCGACCACAACCACCTTGCCATCGCTGTCGTGGGCCTTGATCGTGCGTACGATATCAGCTTCGGAAATGTCCGAAAGCACCGTAATCCGGTCCGGGAGTTCCCCCCGCTCGGCCCATAGGGTGAGAGAGCCATTAGGGTCACAATCAAGCATGGTCACGGAGATCCCGCCGGCGGCCAGTTCCGTGCCCAAAAGCACAGCAGTGGTGGATTTTCCGGCCCCCCCTTTGGGAGAGGCGACAACGATGGTGGGCATAGGTTGATCTGCTTTCTTATTGGTTACCGGATTATTATACTAACCGGATAATTTAAAATATCCAGTAATTATGTTTATCCGGTAATTTCATTTATCCGGTAATTCATATCGGTATGAGCGATTTTCTGCCTAAGCCGGGTACGGCGACTCAATCCGGCAGTTTTTAGAGCTGTGGCGGCTATCAGCTTGTTGCGGCAGCGCCACATCTTGCAGAGAGAGATTTAGTAAATGTGTTTTAAAACAGCATATTAGCATTTCCCGATAGAATGGTATGCAATTCACTGTACAGGGGTATGCGTTTCGCTATACATTTTGTCTTGTTGAATGGGAATCGACACTATAGAAGCCTGTTCTAGTTGACCTATGTCGGCTTGCGACGGGTGCGTGTATCTAAATACGTGTATCTTGAAGAGCCAAATTTACGACAGGGAAAGCAAGCAACGTTGACGGGGTCGAAAATTGGGCTCCAAAAGTTAAATTATAAGAGGAAGAACAGCAATGGCTATCGACCTGAGCACGCTGGACGCACGTCAAGCGCTTACAGCTATCTACATCGGTTACTATGACCGCGCAGCAGACCCAGCGGGTCTCGCATTCTGGGAAGACGTCGTCGGTGAAGACGGTTTCAACCTGGTTTCCATCACAACGCTTTTTGCTGCAGCAAGCGAAACGCAGGCGCTGTTTCCGTTCTTCGCGGATCCATCCTCCACAACGCCAAGCGCGTTCATCACGCAGCTGTATCAGAACCTGTTCAACCGTGACCCCGATGCGGCCGGTCTGGCATTCTGGACCGAGCAGCTGCAGAACGCTGTAGACGGCGCAGAAGGTGCACTGACTGTTGGTCAGATCATCACTTCGATCATCGAAGGTGCTCAGGAAGCCGACGCCGCGATCATCATGAACAAGATCGACGTTGCTCTGGACTGGACCGACTCTGCAAACGCAGCTGGCACAGTATTTGACCTTGATGGCGAAACCGGCGCAAGCGCACGTTCCATCATCGACGATGTTGACGGCACAGACGCATCCGTTGTTACAGCTAAAGCGACAACAGACGCATTCTTCGCACCAGGCGGCGGCGGCACACCAGTTGTTCCTGGTGAGACAATCATTCTGTCTTCCGATTCAGCCCGCGACAACCTGACAGGCACCGAAGGTAACGACACCTTTGAAGCCTACAACATGGAATTGATGGACGGCGACACCATGAACGGTGGTTCCGGCCGTGACACGCTGACATTCTTCAACTCTGACGACGGCCGCACAGCAATCTCTGCGCGCACAGAAAGCGTTGAAACTGTTGTTGTCACCAACCAGTCCAACGACCTGAACTCTACTGCTGACAACAACGTCGGTGGCTATAGCAACGGCGACGAGACTGTTGAAGTTGACGTTGAACTCGACGCAGGTCAGATGTCTGGCGTGACACGTTGGGAAGATTTCGACTCCCGCGCGGACCTCGTTATCGAAGACGCACGTGACCAGGACGACACAGACGGTACCTTCACCGGTGACATCACTGTTGCAATGGTTTCCACCGATCCCGGCAATGTCGACTACGCTGTTTACTTTGACCAGCCCGTCAACACGAGCCAGAACTTCGGTACACTTGAAATCCGCGTCCTCGACCAGGAAGCAGCCTTTGGTCAGCCAGCACCAAGCGCATCTTCCACCGGTTACCTGACAGAATCTTCACTGATTTCGTTTGCCTTCCAGTTTGACGGCCAGCCAATCACAGTGACACTGGCGGACGAGCTGGGTGTAACATACGGTCCAAACGTGTCCTTCCAGGACCTGCTTGACCAGGTTGAGAACGCAACACAGCAGGCATTGGTTGATGCAGGCGTGACAGAGAACCTCGGCTTCACCGCAGCTCTGGGCCAAGCCGTGTCCGTTGGTGTTGGTAACCAGTTCACACTGCCACTCGTTCTGACATTCGACGTTCCTGCTGACACGATCACTGCAAGCAGCAACGACGTTATCGTTCTGGGTCGTGACTCCGGCAACAACGGCGCAACACCTTCGACAGATACCTTCGGCGCTCTGAGCACCATCCGTATCACTGAAGAAGAGCTGATCCGCTTGAACGTTGAGCTGGACGATGTTGGTAAAGGTTCCATGGGTGGCGACGCTCTGTTCGGTGCCATGTCCACAGGCCGCCAGGATGGTGACGACGGTACATCCGACTCCATCGGCATCCAGCAGTTCGACATCGAAGTAGACCGCTCCAGCCAGCTGCAGACGATCAACTCGACCAACAACGCACTGGAAGTTGTCAACATCACCAACGGTGAAAACGACGGTCCAAACAACACAACAACAGCCGCTGATGAAATGATCGGTGACCTGACTGTTCGTGGTCAAGCCAACCCTGGCGTTACTGAGCTCACAGAAGTTGTCACTAACGACAATGGTACTCCTGCTGATACAGCTGACGACTTTGATGAAACCGTTGGAACCGGCGTCTTTGTAAACACTCAAAGCGGTGTTGCGACAGACGGCCCAATGCCTGGTGCCGCACCACAGCACAATATTTACGGTTTCTCTGACGTTCGTGTGATCAACGCAGCGGCCATGGTTGGTTCTGTTGACATCACAGCTGAGCTCACAGACGAGATTGTTGAAAAGTATCTCGACATTCAGGACACCGGCTCAAACGGTGAAGCGGATGACGTGATCTTTGATTACGATCTGGGCACGAACAACGACGAATTCCTGCTCAACATGTCTTCTTCGACATTGGAATTGGCCGGTACCGGATCGCGCGAAGATTTCAACCTTGATGTAGATGGCAACGGCGGCAACGACGTGATCACTACAAACATCGGTACTTCTGTGAAAGTTCTCGATGCGCAAGGTGCAGATCACTACATCATGGAGACTGATAACGGTCAGGCAAATCCTGCTGCTGTTGATTATGCAGACGGTTGGTATTCCAACTCAGTTGTTAACGCTGCTGCATCTTTTGACGTAGCTGGCGGTGCTGGCAACGATACAATCTGGACCCACGGTTGGGGTGATGCAAAAATCTCCGACGGTGCCGGTGCAGACGTTGTGTACACCGACAACTCCGGTGCGGCTCAGCTGTCTGAGCTTTCCGGTCTTTTGGATCGTAACATCGCAGAGCATGATCAGATCGATTATGTTTATGGTGCTGTCTGGGCGTTTAACGCCGAGTTCGTTGGTCCAGATGCTACAGACATCAGTGGCGTAACCAACGAAAACTACACTTTGGGTACGATCGCTCCTGCTGCAATTCTGTCTTCCGGTACAGTCAGTGTGACTGTGTCTTACTTTGGTGCAGGCGGTGCTGTGAATGCCGGTACGTCCTATGACGTATCTGCGGTTATTCCGGTTTCCGAGATGACCAAAGATGCGGCAGGCAATGTCACAATCACCGAACAGGCTGTGAACCAGGCTGTGAAAAAGGCGATTAATGACGATGCGGTTCTCAGCAACCTTCTGGAAGCAGTAGATGGTCCCGGCAACGCGCTGGTCGTCTATAGCAAAACAGACGGTGAGCATGACGTAGCAGATCTGTCACTTGCCCTTGGCAACGTTGTTTTGAACGGTGGTACCGCTGCTCCTGCTACAGACGCAGCTGATTTCACTGCCAACTACGTTACACCTGGTGCAGTGGGTAAACTGTTCGACGCGAACGTTAACAACGTCGACTCTTTGGCGGAATCTGACAACACGATCATGGTCGACGGTGACAACACCAGGGACGTATTCGTTCTGTCAACCAACGACGACAACGGTGGTTCTCAGCCAACTGTTTCAGGAACTGTAGCCTCTGCGCTTACAGCTTCAGACCTGAACGGTGCCAGCAACGAGACGCTGGTGTTCGAAGCAGGCTTCGGTGTTGATACTGTGTTGAACTTTGACGCAGGCGCTACTACCGCAAATTCCGCTGTTGACGGTGCAGAGGACGTTCTGGACTTCTCGATGATCACAGGTGGTTCAAATGTACTGCGCGCCTTCACCTCAGCTGGTGATGACGTTGTGGTTGATGTTGTTGCAAGCGTTGACGGTGTGGATGTTGGTACGTCCATTCAGGCTGCTGAAGTAATCGCTTACTTCGGTGCTAATGACGACACCACGGCATCTGAGCACATCCTGATCGTTCACGACACGACAGGTGACAACGGTGGCCAAGTTTGGCACATTACCGATGGCATTGCTGCTGGCGACGCAACAGCAGTTAATGTTGGCACGATCAACTTGATCGGTACCGACTGGACAGCGCTGACTGCAGACAACTTCGCGTAAGCGATTGTTCGTCAGATCCTTCGGGGTCTGACACCAACGACATTGAAAGCCCCCGGCAAGTTCGGGGGCTTTTTTACATCCGGGGGGTGGCCCCGTTAGTTAAGGAAAACAGACATGGCCAAAATTAAAATCGACGACAAAGAATATGACACCGACGCGCTGTCAGCCGAGGCAAAAGACAACCTGACCAATATGCGCCTGTGCGACGAGCGCATGCAGCAGATCAAGCGCGACGCGGCGATCACACAGACCGCGCGCAACGCCTATGCGGCGGCGCTGAAATCGGCTCTGCCAAAAGACGCCTAAAACTGCGTTCCCCTCATGCCGGCCAATATATTCAGGCCGGCATGTTTCTGTTTCTACGGCACAACCTGCTAGAGCAGGGCAATTGCATCAAACCCCTGTCTGGTGTATGAATTTCCAAAATAAACGACGCCACGGCGGGCAGAAATGGTGTCGATCTACATTCAGCGGAAGGATATTCGCGCATGAAAGCGACGACGCCTCTTAGTCAAGCGTATGGAAAGTTCCGGGCCGTTTTCGGCGCCACGGTATTGTTCAGCTTTTTCAGCAACATCCTGATGTTTGTCGGGCCGCTTTACATGCTGCAGGTCTATGACCGCGTCTTGGCCAGCCGGAACGAATTTACTCTGCTGATGATCTCCGGCATCGCGGTGGCGCTGTTGGTGGCCTACGGTCTGCTTGAATTCATCCGCTCAAAGCTTTTGGTGCGCGCGGGTTTGCAGTTTGACGATATGTTGGCGAACCCCGCCTTTAACCGTGTGATCCGTCATCAGCTGGCGAGCCCGAATTCGGGTGCCCATGCCACGTTGCAAGACATTGATCGCGTACGCGAATTTATGACGGGGCAGGGGATCTTGGCGTTTTTCGACGCGCCTTGGGTGCCGCTGTTTCTGGCGCTTTGTTTCGCCTTTCACCCGTGGTTGGGGATGGTTGCGACCGTCGGAGCGCTGATCATTTTTGCCCTCGCGCTGGCCAATGAATTTGCCACCCGTGGTCTGCTGGCCGAAGCCGGAAACGCCAATGCGGGTGCGTCGCATTTCGTGAACACCACGGTGCAGAACGCCGAAGTGATCCGCGCGCTTGGCATGGAAAAGCAGCTGACCAACCGTTGGGTCGCGCAGCATGACGATGTGCTTGATAAACAGGCCAAAGCATCCGGTCGGGCAGGGGCGATTATGGCCTCGACCAAGTTTGTCCGCATGAGCCTGCAAATCGCCATTCTCGGCATGGGTGCCTATCTGGCGATCCTGCAAGAAATCTCGCCCGGAATTATGATCGCTGCCTCCATCGTGATGGGCCGCGCGCTGGCACCGGTGGAACAGGCCGTGGGGCAGTGGAAGCAATTTGTAGCCGCGCGTCAGGCCCACAAGCGTCTGACCAATATCTTCGGCAGTCTGAATGACGAAGAAGACCGCATGCAGTTGCCGGACCCCAAGGGCAATCTAAGCGTGCAGGGTCTTGTCGCGACAGCCCCCGGAGCCAAAGCGGGTGCCTCCGGTGCCAAGCCAGCCTTGCTCAAGGGCATTACATTCTCCGTTAATCAGGGCGAAGTGCTGGCGGTGATCGGGCCAAGCGGGTCGGGTAAATCCACGCTGGTGCGCCATCTGGTTGGTGCGGCACAGCCGGCTGGCGGATCTGTGCGTCTGGACGGGACCGAACTGCATCACTGGGATGCCGAACAGCTGGGCCGTCACATGGGCTATATGCCGCAGGATGTGAAACTGTTCCGCGGCTCCGTTGCTGAAAACATTTCGCGTTTTATCCCAGATGCGGGTGACGCTGAAGTCACGGCGGCCGCGCAGCTGTCGGGTGCTTATGACATGATCCAGACGCTTGCCGAGGGGTATGACACCGATGTGGGTGACGGCGGGCAATCCCTGTCCGGCGGTCAGCGCCAACGCGTCGGTCTGGCCCGTGCGGTGTTCCGTATGCCGAACCTTGTTGTTCTGGACGAGCCGAATTCAAACCTTGATGCACAGGGCGAGCAAGCGCTTGCGGCCTGTATTCAGGAACTGAAAAAGCAGGGCAAAACGGTTGTTCTGGTAACGCATAAGGCAAACTTGCTGGCCCTGACCGACAAGACGCTGATGCTGGTTGGCGGTTCGGTTGAAAAATTCGGCCCGACCCGCGAAATGTTCGCGCAACAGGCGCAGGCACAGCAGCAGCTTCAGGCCCAGAAAGAGCAGCAGGAAAAAGCCGCAGCGCCGGCAGCACCTGCTGTGGTCAGCATGTCAGACAAGCCGCGCGCCTAAGACCTGTAACAGACGTTGCATTAACCGCTCTTTAAGGAGCTGATCCGCTATGGCGAACAGTAAACCAAGTCCAAAACCCATCGCCCTGATGGGCTATATCCTGATCTTCATCACCTTTGGTGTCTTTGGCAGCTGGGCCGCCGTGGCCAAGCTGGACAGCGCGGTGGTGGCGCCGGCGACGATCTCGCTTGAGGGGAACCGTCGGGTTGTCCAGCATTTCGAAGGCGGGATCGTAGAAGAAATTCTGGTGGCCGAAGCGGGTACTGTAACGCAGGGCGATGTTCTGGTGCGCCTCAGCAGCATCGAAGCGCGCTCCAACCTCGAGGTGTTTTCGACCCGTCTGGATGTGGCCCGTCTGGTTGAGGCGCGGCTTTTGGCCGAACGTGCGCTCGAAGATGAAGTGATGTTCCCCGAGGACGTGCTGTCGCGCAACTCGCAGTCTGTGTCATCCGTCTTGGCTGATCAGAAAGACCTGTTTAGCGACCGTCGTTTGATCCTGAAAAGTCAGGAAGACATCCTGTTGGCGCGGGTGGAACAGATCAAGGTTCAGATTGAAGGTCTGGAAATCCAGAAAGGCGCATTCGAGCGCCGGATCGCCAATTACACCGAAATGCTTGTGCGAATGCGTGATGGTGAAACCCGTGGTTTGATCCAGGGCAACCAGCTGTCGCAACGCGAGGACGAGTTGATCGAGATCGAGGCGAACCTTGGTCAGGTGATCTCGGACATTGCGCAGGCCCGCGCCAGCATTGGCGAAACGGAACTGCAAGCGCTGCAGTTGAAACAGGAATACCGCGAACGCGCCAGCACCGAGCTGGAGCAGGTGCGTGCCGAAATCAGCGAGTTGATGGAGCGGCGCAAGGTAGCCGATGACGTGCTGGACCGGACCGAAATCCGCGCGCCGGGGTCGGGGACCATCCAGAACCTCAAGGTGCATACAGTCGGTTCTGTGATCCGTCCGGGTGAGGTGCTGATGGAGCTGGTGCCAGAAGACGAGGAACTGATCGTCAACGCCCGCGTTTCACCCATCGATGTAGATAACGTGGCTGTTGGCCTGATGACCGAAGTACGCTTCACGGCGTTCAAAACCAAGCTGATCCCGATCATGTTGGGCACAGTCGATACGGTATCCGGTGACGTCATCACGCCCGATAATGCCAATGAACAGCCCTATTATCTGGCCCGTATCACTGTGGATGAAAACGACATCCCAGCCGAGATCAAAGACCGGCTGAGCGCAGGCATGCCTGCAGATGTCGTGATCACCACGGGCGAACGCACGGTGATCGACTTTATCGCGTCACCGCTGATGGATGCGGTGCGCAAAAGCATGATCGAGGAATAAACGCCTCAGGCTGCCCTCGATGGGGGCGGCCTTAACTTGCTGGCGTGGCCGCCGATCCCGCCAGAATACCCCCGTCAACCGTCAGCTCCGCCCCCGTCATATAGGCCGCTTCGTCAGAGGCGAGCAGGACCGCGATTGCCGCGACTTCCTCGGGCTGGCCGAAACGTTGCATGGGCGTATCGGCCACCATTGCCGCCGCACGATCGTTGCGGTCCGGGCCATTGCCCAGCATAGGTTCCCACATCGGCGTCATGATCGCGGCGGGATGGATGGAATTGCAGCGGATGTTCAACCCCTGACCGGCACAATAGAGGGCGACCGTTTTTGTATGGTTGCGCACCGCCGCTTTGGACGCAGCATAGGCCGCGGCCATCGGAATTCCGACGAGTCCCGAACGCGATGAGATGTTTATGATCGACCCGTGGCCCTTTGCGCGCATTGCACGGATCGCATAGCGACAGCCCAGAAAAGTGCCATCCAGATTGACCGCATGTACAGAGCGCCAATCGGCCAGCTGCGCGTTTTCAGGGTCATGGCGGGGCGGGGTGCTGTCAGCGGACCCCTCAAAACCGGTGATGCCCGCATTATTGACCACAACGTCAAGCGTGGGAAATTGCCTGGCGATGGCGTGCCAATCCGCTTCCGAGGCGACATCGAGGGGGGCGAAAGTGGCTCCGATCGCGGTGGCCGTGATCTGGCCGGCGGCGCTGTCGATGTCCGTGACGATAACCTCTGCGCCTTCATCGGCAAAGGCGTGTGCGATGGCAGCACCGATGCCGCGCGCCGCCCCTGTGACAAGAGCAGTTTTTCCAGTGAGTCTGGGCATGGGATTTCCTTGGGTAGAGATGAAAACAGATGTCCGAAACCGTCACAGGGCAAGCCTGCGGATTTCGGGGTAAAGCATTTTCCAGATTACCGGTGACGCTTGTCCATTTTCGTTCACTCCCAATGTCGTGTGGCGGTTTTATCCGACCGGTCGAACCGCCTTAGGCGATCAAATCGAATTCCTGGAATTCGGCGCGCAGGCCGATCAGTGAAATCACCTGACCGTCGTAGGTTTCCCAGCTGAAGCTGTACGTGTTGGCACCGCTTTCGCTAAAGGCCGCACGGTCGATCATGATCACTTCGTTGCCGACGGTGATCACGCCAACTTCGGTCTCTTTGGCCTGAATGTAGTCGATAAACATCTGCGCGCGGTCGTCGAATTCGCGGTGGTCGGTCGTGCGCTGGCTGACGAACAGGTAATCGGTCAGGGACAGCGCATCCGTATCGTTCAGATTAAAGCTGGCTTTGACGGTGGTCTGGCCCAGCTGGAATTCTTCCATCTGAAGCTGTCCGTTGACGATATCGGACATGTTGATCGTGATCTTGTCGCCTTGTACCGCAGCAACCAGCGCGGCAAGCGTTTCAGGATCGGTCGCGGCGGTGGATACTTCCTGAGTTGTCTCGGAAAGCTCCGCATCGGTGTTTTCGCGGATCATGGCCTGCACGGTTTTAACAGGGGCCAGTGTCGCCGTATCTGCATCGACTGCCGGCAAGGTCACATGCAGCATTTCCTGTTGCAACACGGAGGCATCGCCGGCGGCAGGTGCTTCTGCCATCTCGGTGTTCAAAGACAGATCCAGTCCGAGGAATTCCGCCAGCATGTCCAGCAGCGCAGTGTCGGATGCGTCGGCAACCTGTTCGGAGTCGGTGACGTCTTCTGTTACGCGTTCGGCAAGCCCGATGGCTTTCAATCCTTCAAGCACCTTGCGCTGGTTGTCCATCAGCACCGCCTCGGACATGAAGCCCATGGCGATGGCGATGGTGCTTAGACCCATAGCATAGGTGTTCTGTTGCATCGCCAGACCCTGCTGGCCCATGGCGTCGCGCATCTGCATCTGGGCTTCGAAAGAGCCGTGCAGCACGTCCGTATCCACAGATTTCATCGCTTCCGATACGGCCGGTGTGTCGGCGTCGTCGGCATCCATCGCGATGGCTTTGAAATCGCTGTCCGCTGAAATCACAGCCGAGAAATCCAGCAGATCATCGTCAGTTGCGGCCTGTTCTTCGGGAGCCAGCATCACCAGCTCTTCGGAGGCCAGGAACAGGGTCCAGATCAGCGCGGCCAGCATCGCAGAGGGGTGCAGGCGCACCTTGCTGCCGCGTTCAAAGCGGATCACGCGGTGTTCGCTGTCGCCTTCGTCGCCGTTCTGCATCGAGGGCAGGGCGTGGTTTGTGTAATCTGCAATCAGCGCGTTGAAATCATGGCCGCGCAGGGGGCGGCGCACGTTCGGGCTGTCCAGCACATAAGCGCCGTCAATCCGCGCCATATGGATAAAGACATCGCCATTGAGGTGGCAAAAGATGAACCACGGATCGCCCTCGTCGGTGACGCCGCGCATGGTTTCAACGGGCACATTGGCCCCGCCAAGCAATTGTTTAACGCGGAACAGATCGGCAAGTTCCTGATTGCTCCAATCGCGCTTGGGGTCGGGCAAAATATCGGGCAGGCTGGCGGCGGCCACATCCCCAAGGCTGACTGCCCCGTCATCCGCTGTGCGGAACGACAGTTTTTCGGTCTCGTCCGTCAGGAAATCCTGCGCAGATGAGCCGTCTTTCTTGCCGTGGAATGAGAGGATTGTCGCCATTCTTGTGATCGCCCCGATCAGTCTTGTCTAAGCCACGAGATGTCTCTTGGCCCGTTATAACGTCTATCGCCTGCGCAATCTACAAAAGATGCGCAGACAGGCTGATCTTAACCGGCTTCTTCAGCGTTGAAGAGAATCTGATAGGTCAGCGGCTCGTAATACTTCAGCAGGGTTTTGACAAAACTCTTGGGATCCTGACCGAGGGCCGTGGCCCATTCCGCGTAACGATGCGCAGGGATCTTGCCGCGACCATTCTCCAGCTGGGAGATGAACGTGTAATAATCCAGCGACAAACGGTCGGCGAGATCGCGTTGCGACAGGCCTTCGGCCTCGCGCAGTGCTTTCAGCCAGAGACCAAAGGTCGCGCGCTGTTCTTTGTTTTCCTCAGGGGTCGATTTTTGCAGCTCTGCTAACATGGGTTTGCCCTCAAATGGCAGTTCGGGGATCTGTATCCTGCCGCTCGGGGCAGGGTGTTCAGTGAACCACTATACAGCAGAATTTCCCCAGTGGCAAACCTAGTTACACGAATTGTTTACAGATTTGGGTAAAATACCTGCCGCCTGACAGGTCTGTTTCCCGAATCCGGCATAACCCGTGCAGAAGGGTCACAGTGCTGACAATGCGTGCCTATTTTTCCCGCTCAAGTAGTGGTGCGTCGCTCAATAAATCAACAAAATCGTTGGTCACATCGTCCCATGTGCGCAGTTTGGTCGCGGCGATCTTGGCCTCCAAAGCCTCGCGATGGGCCGGATCGGCGATAAGTTTGCGGCAGGCGGCATGGATGCTGTCCAGTGAATGTGCATCACAATATTCCACCATATCGCCGCCCACCTCGGGCATGGAAGAATTATCGGCAACCACACCGGTTTTGCCAAAGGACAGCCCTTCGCCGATGGGCAGGCCCCAGCCTTCGTAAAAGCTGACCATGGCGGTAAAGACACAGGTTTCGTAAAGATAGCCCAGTTCGGTGTCGGTGGGCCGGTCGGCGAATTGCACCCAGCCGCCCAGATTATCGGTGCCGCGCATCAGCTGGTTGAAATCATCATTGTACCAGCCCGGTTTGCCGGCAAAGACCAGTTTGGGCACGTTCAGCCCTTCTTCGCGCGACAGCCGCTGCCACGCCTGCGCCAGCCGCCAGATGTTTTTGCGCGACTCCATGGTACCGACCACCAGCACAAAGGGCACTTTGGACAGGTTCAGGATCTCGCGGCGCAGCCCCAGCGTGCGATCCACGCGGGTCTTGTAGGGCCCTGAGGGCCCCTTCATCGGCTTGGGCGCGGTTTTGGATTCAACCACGGTAAATTTCTGCGCCAGCGGCACGGTCTGGATCGGACGTTCCACGCCGATTTCCTCCATAAACGCCTTCAGATCCTTACTGGTGTTCTTGGAGTTGCCGAAATAGCTGGTGCAATACCCCATCGAGGTTTTCAGCCAGCGATAGAATTCCTGACTGAAATCACCGGCGATATGTTCGGGGGTGATGATCGGGATC
Source organism: Sulfitobacter geojensis (assembly GCF_000622325.1). Lineage (NCBI taxonomy): Bacteria > Pseudomonadati > Pseudomonadota > Alphaproteobacteria > Rhodobacterales > Roseobacteraceae > Sulfitobacter > Sulfitobacter geojensis. Next base: position 14,867 of record NZ_JASE01000004.1, on the reverse strand, counting down.
AGATCATGGATCAGCTGGCTGATCTCGACGCCCTGATTATCGGCCAGCCCCTGAAAACAGGCGTCCAGCCCGTCGATGGCCCATGTGGCGCCCAGCACCACCAGACGGTCGCCCTTTTGCGCCATCTTGGACACCAGCGTGCGTTCGAGATCATAGGTTTTCGGCTCCGGCTCTGGCAGAACGCCGGCCTTGAAGTTGCGCCATTCCAGAATGCTGGAGTTGTGTTTGTTGAAATGCGCCTCGTTGCCGCGCATCGCGTGGAAGCTGCTGCGCAGGTAGTGGAACCAGTATTTCATCGGCCGATTGCGGTAGCGTTCCAAGGTCGGGGCGGTTTCCTGCCGCGAGCGCGCGCCTTTGCCAAAGAAAACCGCGCTTAGGATGTCGGGGTCGAATTCGTCCATTTCGGCAATGAAGTCGGACGGGATCGCCACATATTCACGCCGCGCCCGATCCCAATAGGACAGGTGCACAAACTGCGTGCCGTGGCGCTCGACCATACGTTTGATCACCTCGAAGGAGACCCGCTGAATACCGGAAACGGAAGTTTCTTTTTCTACGTAAAGCACAATGTCAGTGACATCGAAAAAATGCGTCTTCATTTCATCCGTTCTTTGCAGCAGGGCAGGCCAAAGGGGCCCACGCGAGGTTAACCCGCGTTCTTTGAAGGTAAATACGATGTTTCTCAACCCCTGTGGCGGTGCTAAGAGGCGCGTATGGCTGTGCTTTACTATGACCTGTCCGAGCAGTTTTTGGCATCGGGACTGAAGTTCAAATACTACGGTATTTCACGGACGGTGATGGAGGTCGGCTATGAGCTGGCCTTGTCGGATGCGGATGTGCGCTTTGTCATTTTCTCGCCCGCGCATGAGCGGTTTTTCGAAGTCACGCCGCGTATCGGGGCCGACAGCCCGACGGGCATCCTTGACCCCGGATTGCCGCCCGAGGCGACGCCGATCAGAATGCGCTACAGCTTTCCAAAACCTAATAAAATCCGCGATCTTTTGTACCCGATCGCCCTTTGGGGCGCACGGATGATCAACCTGTGGCGCTGGCGTTCTGTGCCGGCGGATATGGTGCGCGAGGTGGATTTGCATGACCAGCGGCTGGTGTCATTGGGACGGCCGAAAATCATGGCCGATTACCTGACGGTGCTGGGCCGCGCCGGGGTGCGGATCAAGCTTAATCCGTTGCTGCATGACATGATCCCGATCTATGAATATGCCCACTCCAGTGCCAGCAAGTTTTCCAATAATTTCACCCATGACAATCACATCGTGATCAGGGAATCCGAGCGGCTTCTGTCCAATTCTCTCTTTACCAAGGATGAAATTGAGCGGTTTTCTGCCTCCGGCCATCTGCCACCGGTGCCTGATGTGGTTGCGGTGCCCCTGTGTCATGAACTGCGCCCGACGGATGAGCCGGTGGTGCAAGTGGGACCTGCCGAGCCTTATGTGCTGTGTGTTGGCATCCTGACGGGGCGCAAGAACCTTGAGTGCGTGATGGAAGCGCTGTTGCATCTGCATGAGACGGGGCGCCCCGTGCCGCCACTGGTGCTGGCGGGTGCACAGCGCAAACGCACCGACAGTTATCTGGAGCAGGGCCGGTTTGACCCGATCCGCGACCGCATCAACATTGTGACCAACCCCAATCAGGCCGAACTGCGTCGCCTTTATGAGGGCGCGATGGCGCTGGCCATCCCTTCGCGTATGGAAGGGTGGGGGCTGCCTTTGGGCGAAGCCTTGTGGCTGGGCACGCCCGGTCTGGCCTCGACCGAAGCGGCAGCATTGAAAGAGGTTGGCGGCGATCTGGCGCAGTATTTCGATCCAGATGATCCAGGTGCCTTGGCTGATCTGATCGATGCGATGCAGTCTGATGGCGCAGGCTATGATGCTTTGAAGACGCGGATTGCCGCGGGCAAGGGGAAGTTGCGCACTTGGAAAGATGTGGCGGCTGGTGTTTTGGCTGCTACAGAGATGGTGTGACGCTTAGCATAACGTCCGTTAGCGGTTGTTCCCCTCTCATATGAATAGACAACTCAACTTCAGGCAGATCTAAAAACCAGCCTGATCTTACCGCAGCACCACCCACAAGAAGTTGGGCATTTTGCCTCTCACAAAAATACCCTACAAGCCGCTCTATGTCTTGGAACCCCTTCACCAAACGCGCGTCGCGCCCGCCGCTGTTTTCCGAACAGGATCGCAGCAACCTGTCATGGTTCTGGCACGGGTATTTCAAATCCAAAACGCCCTGGCTTTTCGCGGTGCTGGGCATGGTGATGATACAGGGGCTGGTCTATCAGCAGTTCATCAGCCTGACGGAAACCGGCCTGCGGGTGATTTTTGAAAAGGGTGATATCGGCGGGCTGATCAAGGTCTGCTTTATGGTCTTTGGCATCTTTGCGATGCGGGCCTTGATGTCATTCCTTGTGCCACGGGTGTCGATCTGGCTGGCCAGTGATGCGGTGTTGCGGATGCGGCAGGATCTGATTGATCACATGATGATCCTTGATCTGTCCTACTTTGAACGCACCTCTTCGGGGGACATCATCCTGCGGCTGGTCAATCAGGCCCATGACCTGAGCGATTTTGTCGGCCAGACCACGGTGTCGGCGGTGCGCGATGTGGCAACGGTGGTGATTGTGTCGGGCTATCTGATCTGGAAATCACCGTGGCTGTTTCTGTCCACCATCATTGTGATGCCCTTTGTGCCGCTGATGGTGCGCTATGTGTCCAATAAGATCAAACACATCCAGCGCAGCGCGGAAAACGCAATGGGTGCCTATATGACCGGCATCGAAGAGATGTCCAACGGCATGCGCACGGTGAAGATTTCCAATCAGGAACCCGTAGAAAAGCAACGCCTGTTCAAGGCCACCGCCGAGATCAAGGACCTGTCGATCCGCCTGCAATCGGCCCAGGCGCTGATGATGCCCACGGTCGATATCCTATCCGCTTTGGTGTTCATCCTGATCATCGGCGGTGGGGGGTACATGGCGCTGAGCGAAGGGTTCGATATGGACGGGGCGTCCGTGGTGGCCTTTATGATCGGCATGGCGCTGATCTTTGATCCGGCGCGCCGCGTTGCGCATTTCTTTGTGAAACTGCAGGCCTCTCTGGTAATCCTCGACGGGGTGCGCAGTCTGTTTCGCGAAGTGCCCAGCATCACCAATGCACCGAATGCGGTGGATGAATTCAATGCCCATGGCGATATCGTTTTTGAAGGTGTGGATTTCCAATATACCGACAAACCGCCGCTGTTTCAGGACCTGAGCCTGACATTTGAAAGCGGCAAGGTCAGCGCGATTGTGGGCGCGACGGGGTCGGGCAAGACCACAATCCTAAGCCTGATGGCACGGCTTTATGATGTGCAGGGCGGGCAGGTGAGCATTGGCGGCACGCCGGTGAACCAATTGCGCATCCCTGTGTTGCGCCAGTCGTTTTCGGTGGTGGCGCAGGACATTGTGATCTTTAACTCCTCGATCTGGGAAAACATCCGCTATGTGAAACCCGAGGCCACAGAAGAGGAGATCTGGGCCGCGGCCACCCATGTGGGCATTGACGGGTTGATCCGCGAACGCGGCGACGCGCCGCTGGGGCCCAAGGGCGCGCAGCTGTCGGGCGGGCAGAAACAGCGGGTGGCGATTGCACGGGCCTTCCTGCGCTCGGCCCCGATCCTGTTGCTGGACGAGGCGACAAGTGCCCTAGACCAACGCACCGAGGATAAGGTGAAGGCGGCGCTCAACACGCTGTCAGACGGTAAGACCACCATCATCGTCGCGCACCGCTTGTCTGCCGTGACCCATGCCGATGTCATCTATGTGCTGGACGAAGGGCGCATTGTGGAACAGGGCACCCATGCCGAGCTGATGGAGATGGCGGGGCTTTATGCCGGTATGTATGGGGCACAGCGGCAGAGTTACGGGTGATTGCTATTATGCTACTTTGAAGTAGCAGTTTAACAATCAGTAGTTTTTGAACGCACTTACAAAAGTCTTTAGGCGACCTCATTGAGGACATTAAATTCTGATCGAACGGCCGCAGCAATTACGCTACTTATGGAGTTCCTGATGAAAACTATCACTGTAAGCTTTATTTTCGGCCTTTTAGTCGCTGGCGGAGCAATGGCGGGCTCTATTACGACCAAAGTCGGCTCTGGCACATACATCACGACAACAACGGATGGAAATGGTGGAGGTACCACTACGACCTGCACAAACGTCGGAAGCTCAACCATCTGCAATTAACGCCCGTTTTAAGCGCAGCTATAAATCGCCTCAGCTGAGGCTGTCACACACCCCGTTCGAAACCTAAACAATTGCTGACAATTACTGCCTCTACCCGTGGCAAGAACCAGTTGCAGCACGACGAACGGGGTGCGTGGATGAAGAGACCTGTAAGGTTAGTTATGTAATATAGTTCTTGGCCGAAAGGACGTGACGATGGGATCGGTTCTCGGTGAACATGACTATACTGTCCCGCCTGCAAGACACTGATGCCTTCGTTTCTTGAGGGTTACCCCGTAAACGGATCGTCCAGCACGCCGACAAGTGGCATCAGGAAATCACCGCTGCCAGTGCTAAGCGCATCGGCATAGTGGCCGTTGATCGCACTGATCGCATCCTGAATACTGCCCTGGCTGCCGTCAAACAAAGCCATTGCATTGGACGCGTCATCCACATCGGACATGCCTTTGTGCACGGCGAAATAGGCACCGATGTCGGCCTTGTTTTCCAGATACTGGCGGTCTTCGATCACCTGCGCGATGAAGGCCGGTTCGGACCCCTGCGGGATCGCGGCCTTGGCCCCTTCCAGCACTGACAGGATAAAGACGTCGCGCCCGACCGTGCCTGCATCCAGCAGATCGGTCCAGAAGGTGAAGCCGTCAGCATCAGGTACACGGCCCAGCACGTTTTCATAAACGGCAGTGGCAAAATCGGTGTTGTTCATACCGGATGGATAGGTATCGCGGGTCTCGGCCTGATCGATGAACAGGGCGGCCATGTCCTCAAGCGACAGGCCGTCGCTATAGGCATTGCCCCAGAACGCCAGCCCCAAGGCATCGGGCGCGCGGTTGAAATAGGCGATATAAAGTTCAACGATCTGGCCAAAGTCTTCGGCATCCAGATTGGTGATGCCGTCAAAGGAGTCGACCTCGAACAGCCCGTTGTCGAGGGTCGAAGCACCGGACTGGAAATCCAGCCGTTCGATGCTGACCAATGTGTCAATGCCGTCTCGCCCCGCCACACGGTCGATCAGGATCAGATTGCCCGCGGTCAGGGTCAGCGTGTATTGCGTCTGCGCGCCGGTCAGGTTGAGCGTATCAGTTCCCTGCATCCCGTTGATCACGTCATTGCCGGCCCGCGCGGTAAAGCTGTCGTCGCCAAAGGTCGGGGTGTATTCTTCGACCACCGGCTCGGGGTCCGGTGTGGAAGGTTGCGGCGCTGGTGTGGCCTCGGCCGCGCCATAGAAAATCTGTGCGCCCTGAATGTCACCCGCGGCCAGCCCCGGCAGGTCGCTGATGTCGCTGGCATACATGATGGTTTCGGTATCTCCGGTGTGATCAAGCCCGAGAACATGGCCGATTTCATGCAGCGCAACCTGATAGAGCCCGACTTCGTTGCGGGCCACATCGTGATCCGTGGTCCAGTTCTCGGAGACATCAAACCGGATTTCCGCCTCGGTAAAGCTGAACAGGGTTTCGGTGGTTTTGGAGCCGCGGGTCGATGCTTCGCCGACCACGCCGAAGGCCCCGTCAATGGTGTCCCACCCCAGATGGATGTCGGTCTGTGCGCCGTCCGCGATTTCGACAAAATCGATGTCGGCAACATCTTCCCATGCCTGAAAGGCTTCGCGAATGATATCGCGATAGGCGGGATCATTAATATAGCTGGAGAACCCGAAACCGGTGCCCGGGGTATCAGCGAAGCTCCAGTAAACAGTGCCACCGGGTGTTCCGTATTCACCCTCGCCCCATTTCGCATTGCTCAGATGATATTCATTCGTGCAGAACTCACACATTCAAAAACTCACACATTGACAGCCCACCAAAGGCGCTTGTTGCATGCATATGCGTGGATATTAGGGCAAGACTATGTTGAAATGTGGCAGGTGTTAGCCGGGCGGTGTTTCGCCGGATGACGCCTGCCGAACCGGCGGATTGCCCCGCTGCGCCCCTATGTTCGCATAAAATATCCATTGCTTTTGCGGGCTTGCCCCCTGTGAAGGCCGGCGAAGAAACAGGCCGTTTTGCGGCAAATTCCCACACTTACCGGCTGTTTCTGAAGGTTTAGCAGAAAAGTTTAGATGATTTTAACGTCGGAGTGGTTTGGCACATGCACCGGAACGCATGCCGATGCCCGACCGCCCCGGTGGGGCTCTGGAAATGCATCGCCTTATAAAGGTAATTGGAAATGCCCACGGATCTTTTGATCGACAAATATCGACTGGCGTTTAACATTTCTCCGGTGCCGTTGCTTTTGGTTTCCGATAGCGGGGAAATCATATTGGCCAATTCTGGGTTGCTTGATCTATTCGAATATTCCGCAGAGGCGTTAATCGGCAAGAATGTCGAAATCCTGGTGCCTGAATCTGTCCGAGGCCACCATCATGAATTGCGCAACGCCTATCACCGCGTGCCGACAAAGCGCAGCATGGGCGACGGGCGGGATCTGTACGGGGTCACGCAGTCGGGCCATACCATTCCGCTGGAACTGGGGATCGAGCCGGTGTCCGACAGTGATACCACCATGGCCCTGATTGCCGCCATTGATATCCGGCAACGCAAAATCCACGAAGAGCGTATGCATCAGGCAATGGATGCTGCGGCCAGTGCAATGGTCATGGTGGATCATCAAGGCATCATTGTTTTTGTGAACCGAACGGCTTCGCTTTTGTTCGGGTATGATGAAAAACATATGATGGGGCAGCCTGTCGAAATGCTGATCCCTGAAACCTTTCGCCGCGCCCATCCTGTGTATACCAGCGGGTATATGAGTGACAGCAGCAAGCGCGCCATGGGGTTGGGGCGTGATCTTTTTGCGCGGCGCAAGGACGGCACGCAATTTCCCGTCGAAATATCCCTTACCCCTGTTGAAACCTCTGACGGGAAAATGGTGATGAGCACCATCATCGATCTGTCCGAACGCGTTGCTGCCGCTGCCGCCCTTGCGCGCAAGAACAACGAGCTTGAAGCGCTCAATGTCGAACTGTCCCATTTCGCCAATAGCGCCAGTCACGACCTAAAGGCGCCGCTGTCCTCTATCGCCGGTCTGTTGCAACTGTGCATCGAGGATCTGGAAGAGGGCGACACGGCGGAAGTTCACAAAAACATGATGAAGGTGATTGATATCAGCCGCCGCAGTGCCGAGAAAGTCGAAGGCATACTGCGCATTGCCCGCGCGGGGCGGGACTCAATACCGAAAGAAACGGTTTCTCTTGAAAAGTTGATCCAAGAGATATGGGTGGACTTGACCGGGGCCGATATATCATCCGAACTGCGGCTGGATGTGTCAAAGGCAAAGACCCTCGTTACCGAGCTTGCGACAATGCGTGTTGTTTTTGAAAACCTTCTATCAAATGCAATTAGATATGCCGATAAGGAAAAAGAATCTCATATTATTCATATAAAAAGTGAATACACAGGTGCCGATATCAAAATTACAGTTACGGACAATGGTATCGGTATTCCGAAAGACAGCGTTGGAAAAGTTTTCATGATGTTCAAGCGTTTAGATGACCGAAGCGGGGATGGTTTGGGTCTTTCTTTGGTTAAAAAGCAAATTGACCGGCTTGAAGGTACGATTGTACTTTCAAGCATTGAAGGCGAGGGGGCGACATTAACAGTAACCTTGCCAGCAAAAGGGAAATGAAGATGAATAGAATTCCAGTAGCGGTCGTCGATGACGACAGTGCCGACCGCTATATCGTTAAACGCCGACTGTCCAAAGCGGAAGGGTTTGAGGATGTGACGGAATTTACTGGCGGATATGAGCTCCTTGAAAGGTTTTTTAGTGATCAACTCGATACGACATCCCAAGATCTTCCGCTTCTTATCCTGATGGATATCAACATGCCGCAGATGGATGGTTTTGAAACCATCGAAGAAATGCAAAGGCGCAGGACAAAGGGATACGGACCGGAAAGCATGGTCGTTATGATGTTCACATCTTCAAACAACCCGTCCGACCGTGAGCGTGCCGGAAATCTGGACCTCGTAAAGGGCTTTATCACCAAGCCGCTGGATGGCAGCGGCGCCGAGGTCATTCGAACGCTCTATTATGCCTAAGAGCTCTTGTCTCTGGCCCGTGCTTTCAGCGCCGTCGCGGCATCTTGGGTGAAGCGGCCCGCGACCTCGGCAACTGCTGCCGCGTAGCGCGCAGGCGTGTGACGCTCCTCAAGGCGCGCGCGCCCCGCCATTCCGACACTGCGCGCCGCAGCGGGGTCGGCAGCAAGCTGGCGGATCAGCGCCTGTAGCGCAGGGATCTCGTCTTCCTGTTCGATGCGGAACACCGTGTCCTCCGGCAGGTCCGCGTACCAGCCCAGATTGGTAACCACCGACGCGGCGGCCGCATTCCAGATCCGCATCTGGCTGCCCGAAGCCTCGCCCATGCTGGGATAGCGCAGGTTGAAGACCAGATGCGCCGCCGCGAGCCGCGCGTCCAGCTCTGCCTCTTCCACGAAACCATGCAGGGTGACGTGATGCGTCAGCCCCAGTTCCTGAATGCGCTGGCGGATGTAACCCGCGTCCCACAGGCTGCCCATCACATCGAGCTGAAAGTCGACCTCGCCGCGCAGGGGGGCCAGCGCCTCGAGCACTTTTTGCAGGCGCCGGTTGGGGCCGGTATAGCCGAATTGCACAAGGCGCAGCGGGCCGATGCCGGAACGGATCACCTCTGGGGGCTGGGCAGAGGGGCGAAACGGCAGGTCCAGCAGATAGGCCGGCACCGTGTCTGTCGCCGCTACCGCATCACGTGCAACGGGCGTGTGGGTCAGCACCGAAATCGCTTGGGTCAGCGCCAGTTCAAAGCCGGGGATTTCCTCTGTCAGATCACCGCGCGTGCGGCGTTCTTCAAAAACATCGCGGGCAGCGGCAAGGCCGGCCTCGCCATGCCAGCGCAGCATGTTGGCCTCATAGACATCCCGCGGGAATTTATCACGCTCCATGGCGTCGAAACAGAATTCCTGAATTGCCATGTCATGCAGGATCACAATCGACGGAATCCGCTGGATCATCCGCATGAAACCCGAATGAAAGGGCCATGCATTGCCGATGTTCACAAAAACCACTTCGGGTCCCTGCCCCGGTCTGCCATCCGCGCGCCCTGCCATCGCGAAATCACGCGGGGTGACGCGGTCGGGGTCAAGGCGGCGCACGGGGGCAAAGTCATAAAGTTCGCGGTCCCAATCCGGCGCATCTGTCCAAAGCGTCAGATCGGTCGCTTCGGCCAGTTCGGGCAGGATGCGGCGGGTGTAATGGGCAATGTCGGTCTGTGCCTTTGGCAACGGAGAGACCCAATGCACGCGGGGTTTATGGGCGTGGCTCATGCTGCGCCTTGGGGCAACGGGGTGGTGTCGACCATGCGCAGAAAGGCCGCTTCGGAACAAGGCAGCGTCAGCGGGGCGGCACGCCCGCGCCCCGAAAACACACCCACACCCGATTGATAGAGATGCAGACGCAGGGTGCCCGCGCCGGTTTCGCTGGCGGGATCAAGGCGCAGGGTGATCTGGCTGCTCTCATCCGGGGCCAGCGGACCGTTCAGTGGCTGCATCAGGTGCTGGTGGCGCAACTCCCCTGCCCCGTTGGTCCATTCGGCCAGCATACAGGTCGCACGATCCCCCGCCGTGGGCCAATAGCTGGGCGAGGTGTTGGTGACGGTAAGGCGGGTCAGGCCGGTGGCCTCTTCACGCTCGGTCACGGACAGGTTCCCGTGCATCCGCGTGGGATCGCCGTGATAAAGGTTTTCGGGCACGCCTTTTGGATCGCCAACCTTGCGTGCCAGATACTGGATATTCTCGCCGCGCATGCTCAGGTCATCGCCACGTGCCACAAGAATCTGCGCCATCTCCGGTTCGATATGGCGGTCATAGACATCAAGGGTTTGCAGGCGCACGGTTTCAAACCCTGCTGCCGTGCCGATCGTGGCCAGTTCTTGCGGCGCGTATTCGCGGTTGTGGCGGCCATAGACCCCGCCCGAGGGCACGAAGATGCCAAAGGAATAGGGGGCGACACCGTTCAGGGATTTCCACACGCCACGGTGGCTAACCACATTGGGGGTGGTGATCAGGATGTGACCGCCGGGTTTCAGGACGCGGGCGGCTTCGGTGTAGAAGAAATACGGATCCAGCGCGAGATGTTCGAGGATCTCCATCCCCGTCACCAGATCAAAGCTATTGTCAGGATAGGGCCAGGGGTCGCGCTCGCCATTGGCGACTTGCAAAGTGATGTCGAAGCTCGGGTGGTTGTCGCTGCGGGCCTTCACGCTTTGGCGATAGGGATCAGGGCCTTCCCAAAGCCCGTGCATTTCGATGCCTTTGAACTGGTTGGCCAGCAGGGCCTGAAACACCAGCGGAGGGAAAACGCCGACGTCGAGGGCAGATGTGATTTCCAACCCTTCAAGCTGGCGCAGCGTGGACATGAAACGGGTCCAATGAGTGCCAAGGTAGCCTGCAAGACCTGCATCAATCGGCGGTTCCGGACGGCCCAAAGCGGCGGGCAGTTCATCAAAGGCATAGGCCTCGAGTACCTCTTCGATATTGGCAAAGGGCAGATCGGCGGGGGCCTCTGGCGGGGCAACCGTGTCGCGCAGGATGTCGAGCGCGGTTTCCGGTGCTGGCGGCGCTGCAGCTTCGGGGGCTGGCGGCGGGGCGGTGTCAGGCATCACCGGTAGATGGGTCTGGCCAGTCAAGGTTTCGACCACGTGATCCCACGAGATGTTTTGCGCGGCATACCGTGCCTGTCCCGCCTGCCCCATACGTTCAGCTGTGCTCGCGTCCTCGGACAGCTGATCAAAGGCCGCGCCAAGGGCGGGCGCATCCGGCGCGGTGATCAACCCTTCTGCGCCGTGCGTGATGAATTCCAGCGGGCCACCTGCGTCCGTGACAGTGATCACGGGTTTGGCAGACAGCATGGCTTCAAGCGTGATATAGCCGTAATCCTCGTCTTGCGGAACAAAGACCACGCCGCGCGCCTCGGCGTAATGGCGGATCAGCGTGGCGTCATCCACCGCGCCCAGCCATGTGATACGCGCCGCGATCCCCATCTCTTCAGCCATGTGGGCAAGGTGGTTCTGGTAGGCCGGATTTTCGGCCACGCCGGCAATGACCAGACGTGTGGCTGGCGCATGGGCCAGTGCCTGAAGGGTAAGTTCCAGCCGTTTCGACGGATTGATCCGACCCGGGACGAACAGGTAATCACCATACGCCCCCGCACGCAGGTTTTCGGCGTTGGGGGGCGGGTGGTAAAGCGGCTGTGCTGCGACATCGAGGTGTTTCTTCAACCGCCCCCCGACATTACCGGAATTGGCATAGATCGGATGGGGGCTGCTGGCGAAAGCTTCGCGATCTTCCTCAGTGATCAGCGCGCGCAGCGCTTCGCCTTGCGGATCATCGAGCAGATCAGAAGTGCCCAGATCCCATTGGTCGTAGGCTTGGCGATGCTGGTGCAGCACCCAGAACATCCGGTTGGGATGCTTGGCAAGGTAGGCGGGAAATTTGAGGCCGATGGTCAGATCGACCGGCACGGCTTCGACTTCGGAAACATCAATCAGTTTGGCCGCCATGATGTGATCCGCCAGCACCTCGCCCGGATACCATTTGAAGGGCAGCGTGATTTCACAGGCGTCATGGCCACGCTGGTTCAGGGCGTGAACAAGGTTGGCACTGTGACGCTCGGCGCCGCCGGTGACAAAAGGCACTTGGGTTCTGAGGACTCCGATGCGCATCGCTTAGGCGTCCTTTGGTTTGGTGCCAAGGATGGCAAGGTCTTGCGGGCCGAACATCAAAAAGGCGAGTTCGTCGTTGAAGTCGGGTTTGCCCAGAAATTCGTTGAAACGCTCGTGCGGGTTCAACCCGCGAATGTCGACGGGATCAAATCCGGCGGTTTCAAACAGCACGCCCATGACCTGTTCAGGCATCGGTTTAAGATGCGTAGGGTCGGTGTGAAAGGTCGTGGCCCCCACCAGCACATTGCGGGTGTTAGGGGTTTCGAACAACAGCAGCCCACCGGGGGCGAGGACGCGCCCCGCCTCACGGGTGATCCATGCCACGGCGTCAAAGGGCAGATGTTCGATCAGGTGATGGGCGGTGATGACGGAGAGGCTGTTGTCGTCCTGATCCGCGAGCCCTTGCAGGGCGTCCCCAAGGCGCACGTCAAGACCGGCCTCTTTGGCCTCCTCGATCTGTACGGCATTGGTGTCGATGCCGAAGCCTGCGATGCCATGGGTTTCGAGCAGGCCAAGCCATTCGCCCCGCCCGCAGCCGATGTCCATCGCGGGCAGCTTGCCGGTGCGCAGCCATGCGGCCTCCACATCAGGCAGGTAGACCTTGAGACGGCGGGCGATTTCTTCAGGGGCGCCGCGGAACTGGTTTTCGAGCCGGTGGTAAAAGCTGTCTTTGAACAGATCGAACCCGTCGGTGGAGGGGAGTGCGGTTTCGGGCGCGGCAGATTTCGGGGCCCCCTGCCCTTTCGGAGCAGCATCCAGACGGCGCGATAGATCCGAGAACATGCGCGACAACAATGCGCTGTCGGATTGTCCGGTGCGTTTGAGGATCGTGCTTTCGCGGCGGTAATCGGCCACGAGCTCTTCGGCCAGATTTTCGTGACGGCGGGTCCATTCAAACAACCGGTGCATACGCCCGTCGGCATCTTCCAGATGGGACTGGCGGGCATCAAGGCTGGTCTGCATTGCGCCAAGGTCACGTTCGATCTGTGCTGCGCGATTTTCCAGATGATCCACACGAGGGGCGATCTGTTCCACACCACGCTGGGCGTCTTTGGCCAGACCTTTGATCCGGCCCAGCGTGAAGATGGCTGACAAATAGCGCTCGAGCCGCTTGAGGGGTTTCATGGGTCCAGTCTCCTCTACGGCCCTGTATTCTGGCCTAGAACCTAAGCCTTGCCTCGCTTTTCGTACCACTTGCGGCAGAAGCCAAGAAAGGCGCGATCCGCGTCTTTGGGCGCGTCGAGGCCTCCATCGCTCATCCAGCTGCGCCATTCAAGTTCCAGCTGGTAAATGTCCCAGCCGGGGGCAACTTCGCGCGCAGCGTCATATGTGTCGACGGCGAGAAAAACACGCGGTGCGTCAGAAGCAGGGGTCGCCTCGATCAGCGTGTCCGTTTCGCGGTTGCGGAAAATAACCTGCGTGCCTTCGATGCGAATGGCATAATCGGGGATATGGTCATAGGCTTCGTCCTGACGTGCGATATTGGCCACCAGACGGCGGAATTCGCGCGGCGTTGAGGCCGAACCGCATTTGCGTTGCAAGACAGGAAAGCCGACGCGCCATTCAAGTTTGCGGCCACAATGTTTGCGGGCAAGTTCGTACAAGCGCCGCTCAAGCGGTTTGCGCAGGCGGAAATAATTGCGGTGCAAGGTCAGGACTTCGCGGGCCTGAATGGCGTTGAAAACCCAATCGCTCAGCTCGATCTCGATTTCCTGCATGCGCCCGTCGCGGGTCTGGCGCACGATACGCGCACGGTCGATGAGCGAGAAAATATCCAGCTGCTCCTCGCCCCCGGTCACGATGTTTGTCTCGATCTGGGTGCCTTGCAGGCGGGTGAGTGCCGCGCGTAACCCCTCATAGCCGCGCCCGTCTGTGACACGGTTGGTGGCTTTCAAAAGGTCATAGGCTTTGAGACGGATGGTGCGGTTGACCACCCTGCCCTCGTTCAGCGCGGCCATGATCTGGCTGATGCAATAGATCAACACATCGCGGTCATGGATCGTCGCAAGCCCGTCCGCAGAGGGTTTGACCTCCAGATGGTTGCGCCCGCTTTCATCCTCGTAACGCCGGATCCGGTGATCGGGTTTCGTGGAAAGCGAAAAGATCGGATGCGCCATCGAAGCCATATCGCCTTTGGGTGCCGCATCGAAAATATCGCAAACAAAGAAATCCCCCTGCTCCTGCCGGTCTGGCAATAGCGGGGAGCGGGGCAAGGGCGCTTCGTCCTTGGGGATCGCGGGGTTCGTGATTTCACACACCATGAGGCTTTATTCGTGATTCCACACACGCCGTCAATATTTTCGTGATTTCACCCACAAATCTTTCGTGATTTCGCCCTCGGCATAGGGCCGTTCTTTCGTGACTCTGCACACGTTCTTTCGTGACTCTACACACGTTCTTTCGTGACTCTACACACGGGGGGGTAAAAATAGCTATTTAGAGTCAACGGATTACGAGGCGAATTTTTGAGGTAACACTCTATTAACACATATTTAACACTCACGCGCGTGAAACAGGCCTGTGGATAAGTTTTTCAGCACAGGCTTTTCACAACGTAAGCTTTTGAAAAGAATCACTTAGAAAGTGCTATCCCGAATCCGGTGCGCACGGTTTTCAGCCCTCACTCCAACCCATCACGATGCGCCTTATAAAGCGCCCAGGCCTCTTCGATCAGCACCCCTTGCTGGACACCACGCGCAGAAGCTTCCCGAGAGATTTCACGGGATACGTTTGGCATGACCTTGGCATGGACCTGCCCTGTACGGGGACTGGGTTTGCGCCCTCTGCGCTTCTTCGGGGTGCGTTCAACAAAACCGTGTTTTTCGGCGGCTTCATCGGATTTCGCCACAGTCTGCGGGCTGGTATCCTTGGGTTTGGATCGCAGCTTTCCGGGGCTTAACGAAATGCTGAATGGGTTTGGGTCAGCCAT
>NZ_JASE01000003.1 GCF_000622325.1 Sulfitobacter geojensis | reverse complement strand
ATTACTGATCGCAAAACCACCGGTGTAGCCTGCGTTGCCGGTGCCCAGCGTCAGCGTCCCGCTGTTCGTCTTGCTCAACACGCCCGACCCGCTCAGCGCGCCGCTGAATGTCTTGTCGCCTGTGCCCGCCACCGTCAGCGTGTTGGCGTTCACATCCACGCCGCCCGCGCCCTCAAGCGTGCCGATCGTCTCATTCGCCAGAACTTCGAACGTGCCGCCGTTCACCACTACCGCGCCCGCATCTGCAATCGCCGCGCCATTCGTGACCTGCAGCGTACCCGTGGTCACCGTCGTCGCGCCCGTGTAAGTGTTCGTGCCCGCCAAGGTCAGATCACCCGCGCTGAGTGTGAGCGAGGTATCTCCGGTAATTTCGCCGGAAAGATTCATCGTTGCAATGGTGTTGATATCAAGCGTCGCAACCGCACCGGCGTTCACGATATCGCCGGCAAAGTTCAAATTGGTGGTTGCGACGATATTCAGGTCCGCACCGTTCAGATCCAGCGTTAAATCACTAGCAAGTGCATTGTCATCGACATCCGAATAAGTCAGCGTCGAGGCGGTAACGCTGTTGAAGGCGATTGTGCCGTCCTCGATGGATTCAATTTCCGCGACCGTCAGGTTTGTCATATTCGCAGGATCAACATCGATCGTGACCGTGCTTGACGGTGTACCCGTGAATATCACCGTGTCAGTGCTGTCTGGCAGGGCACCAAGCGGCAACCCGCCTAGCAACCAGTTCACAGTGTCAGAGTAGTTCCCGTCAGCTGCGGTCCCCCATGTCACATCAGCCGCATGGCCGGGAAACGCAATCAAGCCCGATATTAGTGCAGTGGTGAGAAACAGCCCGCGCGACGTGTTTCCCGCAGTGCGCGGTTTGCCGAAATGCAACATAATATACCCCAGTCCAATTACGTCGTCCGTTCAATTAGAGCATAAAGGCGCGTGTAATCAACGAGGTCAATATAATTTGCCGGTTGTGCCGACCCGCCCGCTGCGGCCCGCGACGTGTTCGGGGAAGATCCGTAAATTAGGCAAACAACGGCTTTTGCGAACCGCTTATTCCTTTGCGGCAACCGAGAGAGCCGCGACCGCAACCCGACGGGTCCACACAAATAAATAGACTTTCGCACTACGAGAAGATCGAAATTCCCTACAGCGCTTTGATAACAATAATGATTTGTTAACCTAATATGAGCACGCTGCCCGCCAAAGGGGTCGGCCATTCCCCCGCGCATTGTCGCGCCAGGGCAACCAAACTCAATAATCCGGTTCGCTCGATTGCTTTGGGTTTGCGCATATCTGAACGCCCCATAACCTGCATGACGGTTTCAACGCCGCGAAAAAGCGACTGACATTCATGCTGACAGATCTGACAAATACCACCCCAGAATTGGCGCCAAACCGGAAACAACCACACGATTCTCTTATGGATTAAGCACGTAAGCCTGTTGTTTCGGTGCCCCCAATTCAGACGGTCACAACCTGCTTACGGGCGGACGGCATCCAACCCTGCCGCCATACCGTTCAGCGAGAACTGGAACAGGAACGGCTCTGTCTGGGCGGAGGGACGGAAGGCAGCAACCATGGCATTTTCTTCAACCGAAAGGGCCTGCGCCTGATCCGCCTCTAACTGCAAAACCGCTTCGCAGAATTCACGATTGCAAGTCTGCCATGTGAATTGCAACACGGCGCCCTCATCATCGCTTTCTGCTTCACGCATGGCAAAACCGGTGGGCAGGTAGACCCCCACCGGAACCCGTGCGATCAAAAAGCTGGCGCCCTCGGGATTACGGGTCGCCACAATGTCAGCCACGAACGCTTTGTCGGCGGCGCGCAAAACACGTTGGGTCAGGGTGCAATCCGTCTTGCCGACCGCAATGGCGACACAGCTGACCGACCACGCGCCAAATTTTTGGCCGTTCACAACAGTCGCAGAGTCGGGAACAGCAGGCGCGACCGCCGTGTCACTATCGGTGGAAGTTTGGGCCGAGGCAGGCAAGGTCAGAACAAGGGCAAGTGCAACGAAGAGGCGTGAGAAAAATTGCATCAATAGGGCTCCGCAAAATATATTAGGTTTGGCTGTAAGGGACCGTGATCACCCCTGCGTGTCAAGCGCGTTAACCCCTTCACCGCGTCGCTGACCTGTGTCAGCCCCCTGTAGACTGCTACCAGTCCGACAAAGCCTGCGACAGCCGGTCCAACCCTTCGGACAGGTTAACCGAGGCACCGCCCCCGACGCCCAGACGGATGTGTCCAGGTTGCCCATAGGCACTGCCGGGCAGCAGGAATGTACGATAGGGGTCCGCCAACAGCCGTTTCGCAAAATCATCGCTGTCGATCCCTTCCGGCAAACGTCCCAGACCGATCAAACCAGCGCGCGGTGTCACCCACGACAGGCCGCTTTGCGCGTCAACCCAGGCGTTCATCTGCGCAAGGTTTTGTGCCCCCTCGCCGCGCGCTTTCTTCATCGCTGCTGCATACCGATCAGGGCGCATTGCAACTTCGGCAATCACCTCCCCCATGATGTTCATGATTTCTGATGAATTTTCACGCAGGATCACAGCATCCATTACCATTTCCGCGTCGCGGCAGATCAACCAACCGGTGCGCAACCCCTGCAACCCCAACGCCTTGCTCACCGAACCGGTGGTGATCCCGCGCGCGTACATGCCCGCAATCGACGGGGCACGCGGGCCGTCCCATTCCAGCCCCGCATAAACCTCGTCGACCAACAACCATGCGCCAACAGACTCCGCGATACGCACCAGTTCTTCCAGTTCCCGCCGCCCCAATAAATCACCTGTGGGATTGTTGGGATTGCTGATGAAAATCAGCTTGGTTTTGGCCGTGACCGCATCCGCCATCTGGTCCAACGGCAATTGCCAACCGTCCTCTTCGCGTCGCGTGACCTTGACCACTTTGGCACCGATGGCGCGGGCCAGCACTTCGGCCTGCGGCCAACCGGGGGTTTCGATGACGATCTCGTCACCGGGCTGAAGCAGCTGCATCACGCTTAAATAATTCGCTTCTGCGGCGCCGGCTGTAATCAGCACATCTTTTGGATCACAAAGCCCTGCCAACCCCGCTTGCGCCAACACATGATCGCGCAGTTCCGGCAGCCCGCGAAAGTCGCGGTTGTTCCAATCCAGCGATTGGTTCGGATCAAGATCGGCCAGATATTCCCCCAGCACTGGCGCACCGGAAAGCGAGAAACCGACGATGGCTTCCGGCGCTGCTTGTGTGGTCTCCAAAAGGTATTCGAACAACCTGTGTATCTTGACTTTCATATCGCTCCCCCGCCCTATGACGCCATGAATACCCAGATCAAGCTCAGGGGAAAACCCCACCGTCTGGCCGTCCTCGATTACGGTCTGTTCGAAGTCCACGCAGGCCCGCGCACCATTGGCATTTGCGGGTTTGTGATTGAAACGGATGCAGGCGACGTCGTGCTGATCGACACCGGTTTTCCGGCTAAATACGCAGAAGACGCCGATGCCGCTACGGCGCAGGACGCCTTGGGCAGTTTCGGGCGCGTGCTGTCCGTCACTCCCGACAATCTGCCCGCCGCGCAGCTGGCGAAACTGGGTCTGACCAAGAACGACATTACGCTGATGATTCAAAGCCATACGCATATCGACCATGTTGGCGATATGGCCGGCTATCCGCAGGCCCCGATCCTGATTTCGGCCGCGGAACGTGCCCTGCCCCGCCCGCTGTACTGGTCAGGAAAACAGGCAATGGAATGGCCCGATCGCGACTATCATCTGGTGCACGAAGATATCACAATCGGCGACGGTTTCGAGGTATTGCACTGCCCGGGCCATGCGCCGGGCCAACTGGCGTTTATGGTGCACCTGCCGCAAACGGGCTGGGTCTTGCTCACCTCGGATGCAATCAGCCGCGCGTCGGAGATTGACGAGAAATTTGCGGGCTCATGGGATGTGGATCAGGCCATCTTGCACGGCGATCGCTTGATGGCATTGGCGGCGCAGCGGGACGCCTTGGTGATCTATGGCCACAGCCCCGAACAATGGCCCGATCTGAAGAAAGCCCCGGACTGGTTTGAGTGACCCAATTCCTTCAAAGGAATTGACGCAGACTTTTCAAAAGTCTGCCTCCCTCAATACCCCTGAAACAACAGGTCAAGCGCGCGGGTGAATGCGTCGGCCTGCGCTGAAAGATTTGCAACCGGCGGCAACAGCACCGATTGCGGGACTGCGGCCATCAGATGGGTCACCACAACGTAAGGCGCGCCATCAACGTCGATTAGCGGATGCAATCCTGTGGTTCTTTGCGGCACGTCCGACACCGCCATCACCGGTGCCATCATTCGGGTCCGTTGCACCGCCAGAAGGTCGGTTTGTAAATCCAGCAGATAACCCGTCGCGTTGCGCGTTGGATGCAGATCGAACTTAGACATCAAACATGCGGTATTCTTCCAGCGGCAGGCCGTTCTTTTCCACCCACTCGCCCCATGCTTCCATGCTGTCGCGGTTTTCAGCCAACCACGCGTCACGCAGCGCCTGACGCACACCCTGTTCTGCCGCAGCAGAAATATTGACGCCCAAAGCTTTGGCGTCTTTCAATAATTCCTTGTCCAAGGACAGGTTCGTCGCGCGTTTCTGGACGCCCATAGGTCCCTCCATCAATATGCGCAGAATCTATGCGCATGAACTTAACGCATACTTACCGCACATCGCGCCCTTGGTTAAGGATAATCACATTGCCGCTGGAAATATCGCCCGCAGGCGACACCAGAAACCCGACCCAATCGGCAATTTCCGCAGGTTGCATCGCGCGGCCATGCGGCATCTGCGCCACGGCTTTCGCCAGAACATCCTCGCTTAACACGCCGAACAGCGGGGTTTCCGTCATAGCGGGGGCAATCGAATTTACCGCGATCTTGTCGCTGGCAAACCGCCGCGCCAGATCTTTGGTCAGATTGTCCAGTGCCGCCTTGGAAGCCCGATAATGCGGCGGGTCGAACACATCAAAATTATACGCCCCGTTGGACGAAATATTGACGATCTTGCGCACGCCGTCACGTCCCGCCATCAGCTTGATCGCCGCCTGACAACAATGAAACGCCGCCGAAAAGTTCAACGTCATTTGTCGCTCGAACTCATCCACCGGAATGTCGGGAAACTCCGACATGAAACAGGTGCCGGCATTATTGACCAACACGTCGACGCCCCCCAGCATTCCCTCAATCTCTGCAAAGGCTTCCTTGATTGCCGTCGCATCCATCAGATCAACAACCATCCCGGCAAACCCGTCCTGCGCCATCTCGGCCAGACCGCCCTCGTCCACATCAAACCCGACAACCGCGTGGCCATCCGCCAAAAGCCGCGCCACAATCGCGCGCCCCATACCGCCCGCGGCCCCTGTCACAACTGCAACTTTACCCATGCCCCTGCCCTTTCACATTTCCTTGCGTTAGGTGTAGCCACGCACAAGCAACTTGCCAAGGAACCCGCATGCCCATCCGTCCAGCCCGCCGTATCACTGACACGTCACCCAAAAATTTCGGCATGTTTGCCAAAGCCATCGGCATGGAAGGCGATCTGATCCATCTTGAGCTTGGCATGCCCGCAGAGGACACGCCGCAACACATCAAGGATGCGACCATTGCCGCCTTGCAAGCCGGTCATGTGCATTATTCCGATCTGCAAGGCATTCCCGAACTGCGCAGCGCCATTGCAGACAAGCTGCGCCGTCAAAACGGGATGGACGTAACAGCGGACGAGGTAATCGTTACCAATGGCCTGACCCAGGCTTCCTTTGCCGCGTTTATGGCGTTTCTGGATGCGGGCGATGAATGCCTGCTGCTCGCCCCTTATTATCCCCAGCACATCGGCAAGGCCGAACTGGCTGGGGCCAAAGTCACCATTGCGCCGCTTGATGCCGCAAACAACTTTAGCATCAATCGCGCCTTGATAGAGCCGCTTATCACCCCCGCGACCCGTGCCATCGCCCTGATCAACCCCTGTAACCCGACCGGCCGTGTCTATACCCGCGACGAGTTGCAAATTCTTGCCGATATCGCGCAGGAACACGATCTTCTGGTCCTGTCGGACGAGGTATACGAAGAAATCACTTATGACGGTGCGACCCATATTTCGATCGCGTCCTTACCGGGCATGAAGGAACGCACCATCACCATGTGTGCATTTACCAAGTCCCACGCGATGGACGGTTGGCGTCTGGGCTATATCGCCGCCGATGCCAGCCTGATCGGGCCTTGCATGAAGATCACCAGCAACGAAGTCACCCATGTGAACACCTTTGTGCAACATGGCGCATTGGCGGCGCTGACCGGTGATCCCGCGATCCTTGCCAGCATGATCGAACGCGACCGCGCGCGCCGTGATCTTGTTGTCTCGCGGTTGAACCAGATGCCCGCCGTCAGCTGCGCACCGGTCGAGGGGACAATCTATGCCTTCCCGGACATCTCGGCGACCGGACTAACGTCACAGGACTGCGCCGACCGGTTGCTCAATGAAACAGGTGTCGTGGTCGAAGCCGGCAGTTTTTACGGTGCCGCAGGCGAGGGCCATCTGCGCGTCTGTTTTGGCTGCGCGGAACTTCCCGTGCTGGAAGAAGCAATGAACCGGATGCAACGTTTCTTTAACGCACTCTAACCGCGCTGTTACACCCGCAGGGCAGCGCCAATGCTGCCCTGTAGGTGTCTCTAACTCAGGGCCTTTATCGCCGCGAACAACCGTTCGACATGATCCAGCCTTGTCACATTTCCCGGTGACAGTCGCAAAATGCGCGCGCGTGCGTCCACGTGCAAACCCTGTTCTCGCAACCCGTTAACCAACGCAACCGGATCAACGTGAACAGGCAATTCCACCATCACAGATCCGCCTCTCTTGTCAGGATCAACCGGCGTTGCAATCTGCATATCCAGCTGTCGCGCTTCATCCAGAATGGACGCCGTCAACACACGGTTATGCGCCAACAACCCCTTTTGTCCGGCATGCCACTCAAGCGCCGGAACAGAGCCTACACAGGCCAGAACCGACGGCGTACCATGTTCAAAACGCCGTGCATCCGGCGCATATTCGAAGGCATCCAGATCCCATGAAAACGGGTTGTCCTGCGAAAACCATCCCCGCAGTTCCGGCTTCACCTCGGCCAGCAGACCGGCGCGCATCTGGATAATGCCCGCCCCCGGCGTACCGCACAGCCATTTCAGCGAAGTTGAAACAACAAAATCCGCCGGCGTCTTCGCCAGCGAAAACGGAATAATCCCGATGCCTTGCGTCAGATCAACGCCAACGAGCGATCCCATCTTATGACCATGCGCGATCAAGGCATCCAGATCACAACGATGCGAAGAGGTTGAGGTCACAAAAGTCAGCAAGGCCAGCCCGACGCTTTCGTCCCACGCCGCCAGCATGTCCTCATCGCGAACCCAGAAATCCCCCTGCCGCACCGGCACGGTTTCAAGGGTATAGCCCAAGCGGTCGGCCATGCCGTTCAAGAGGAAATGCAACGACGGAAAACAATCCGCCGCGATCAACACCTTCTTGCCGCGCAGACGCTCTGCCGGCAAACCGCCCAATACGGAAAACAGCCCCGTCGTCACATTCTCCGCGCTGGTCAATGTGCCGTCGGGCGCATCAATCAGATCCCGCCACAGTTTCAGAAATACCGCCCGTTGCGTCAGGACATCGGGCCATTGGCTGTCATTCAAGCCGCCCCAAATCTGGGAAAACCCGTCGAACGCGCGGGCCATGTCTGTTGCTTTATCTGGGTACATACCAATGGAATGGTACAAGAAGTATCCCGCGTCATCTGTCATATTATCAGTCTCTAAATGGGGTTATTTTGTGCGTATGTTTTGAAGAAAGCCAGATAGGCCTTGTCGGGATCACGCGCTGGCGGTTTGCCTGCCGCCCATGCACGCCACTGCCCTTCAACGAAATAAATGTCATATCCGGGAAAACGCAGTTTCACAGTTTCATAGGTTTCCGACCGCAGGGCCGCCCCCTTCGCGTCCAGCCAACTTGGCCGCGGTCGCATGCTCTCGGCTTTTGCCTCAACACGCTCTTTGCGTCCCACCTTGGAAAACTGCAATTCGCGCTCGACCTCCGCCTTGCCGCCTGCATCCTTGCGCCACCAGCGCAGCTCGATATGGGTTACGCGTCGGCCGGTCTTGATCGGCTCGACCTCGACCACAAAATCCGACAGCACAGACACCTCTTCGACGGCCGGATCAATCGCCCGCAGTTTCAGGTTCGACCAAGACGTCAATTTGCCCTTTGGCACGCCCAAGACACCGCGCATGTCTTCAAGCGAAAACTTCTCCGACGAGCGCCAGCGCAGGTTGCCACGCTTTTGCACCATCTCGTAGAGCGTCAGCGCATATTTCGACGACAGCGCAAACATCACCTCACGCTGCAACCGCGCAAACACAGTGCTGTCCTTGATGATCCGGCGCAGGCGCTGGGGGATTTCATATTCCAGCAACCCGTCCCGCCGCGCGGTTTCGACGTTACCGCCCAACAGCTGCACGCGTTCGATCGCAGGTTCCCCGTCCCGCATGATCTGGATTTTGACAATCGAGGCCATCAAACGCTCGATCGAGGCCCCTACCCTGTCGTTGGAATTATGCGACCCGCGCAGATCGGATTTGGCAATCACATGGGTCACCGGTTTTTCAATCGCGTCCCACGCGTTTTCCAACAACTGGTTATAAATACGCCGGTCGGCCAGCGTCAGCGGCGTGACCTCAACAAGGTCCACCAATTCTCCGGGCTTAACCAATGTCTGCGCATTTGGCCGTGCCTCAACCGTGCGATAGGCTTTGCTCATGTCCTGCCTTACGTGCAAAACTTACTTTTGTTATTATCTGGGCGTAAGATATCACAGGTGCCGCGACGGGTCTATCACCCAATTTGTAAGCATTGGTTCTGCGTGATTTCGCGCCTGTGATTCGTAAGCCCTTGTTCCGTTGGGCTATATTACCACGTGAAACCACCGCCAGGGGAGCCACCCGAAAAGTAAGTATTAGAGCCCATCCAATCTGTAATCCCAGCGGCCCCGATACGTAAGGTGAACCGCCCCGAAAGGTAAGCCAATACACCCCTAAAGGTAAGTGTTAGTCTCTGAATCCCCCTATAAACAAGGGTAAATCGCGCATGGAACAATGAACACTAAGAATCCAGAACCAGAAGGGTGTTTTCGAGTTTTAGTTTTTTGTGGAAAAGCGTTTGGCTGAGATGACCAAAATCATCAAAACACCTAAACCTTACAGATCGGGTGCTTAGGTGCTTTAGCAGCCCCTGTTTCATCTGGATCGGGCAATTTGACGAACCTTTGAGTAGCTCATCGCAATTTCCGACTTTTTCAAGATTTCGGCGAAAAATTCACACTTGAGCCGGTCCGCCGAACAGTCCATGATTCTATCAACCCTACAGTAGAGGCATAAAATGCAGCAGCCCGTTCTTCCCCCGGTAACATTAACCGAACTTGGTAACCTAAGCGACCGCGCCAGCACCGTCATAGAAAGACTGCGCGAGCGGGTCTATGCACCCGGCATCGCCAAGTCGCTCGACCTGCGCTTCAATGTGCGCAAAGCCGCTGAAATGGTCGGACGCAGCGACAAACTGATCCGCGATGCAGAGGCGGACGGACGCCTGCCAGCGCCGGAAAAGGACGCAGATACCGGCCGGCGCACCGGGTATTCGCTCGCACAGGTGAACACCATGCGCGAGGTTTTTGGCACCCTCCCCCATCGCAGCCCTGAGGATCCGGCAATGGTGCTGGCTGTTCAGAACTTTAAGGGGGGCGTCGGCAAATCCACGATGGTGTGTCATCTGGCGCAGTTTCTTGCGTTAAAGGGCTATCGTGTCTGCGTCATAGACTGTGACAGTCAGGCCAGCACCACGTCGATGTTCGGCCTGAACCCTGATGTGGACGTAGACGAGGATGATGACACGCTCTACCCCTTCTTTCGTCATGGTGGCCCGTCCAGCCTGCACTACGCTTTACGCGCGACCTATTGGCCGGGCATCGCATTGATCCCCGCCAACCTTGGCCTCTATGACGCGGAATATGAATTTGCCGCCCGTATGGCGCGTGACAGCAGTTTTGTTCTGGACCGGTTGCGCGACGGAATAGAGTCTATCAAGGGGAATTTCGACGTCATTTTGATGGACCCGCCCCCTGCCCTTGGCATGCTGTCGCTTTCGGTTCTCAGGGCGGCGAATGCTCTCGTCATCCCTGCCCCGCCCAACAATATTGATTTCGGCTCCACCGCGCACTTCCTCAAAATGATGGGCGCAACGCTGGAAGAACTCGCACGTGCAGGGGGTGCGCGCGATTATTCATTTGTTAAAATTCTCGCAACCAAAATGAATGACGGGAAATCCGCTCATGTCGCAATCAAGCGCATGATGGAAGCGGTGTTTCCGATGGATATGTTAAGTGCTGTGCTCAAGGATTCTGCCGAGATCGACAATGCTGCTGCGAACCTTTCAACGGTCTATGAGCTGACCGGCGCGGGCACGCGGACAGAGACCCACAAACGCTGCCGCGCCTATCTGGATGCGGTGAATTCCGAGATCGAATTGTTGATCCGCAAAACCTGGCCCAGCCACCACAGCGCATTGCGCAAGGAGGGATTGTTATGAGCAAGAAACATGATGCAATTTTCGATGATGTCCTAAGCGGGCTGGATACCCCGAGCCCAAGTACAGAGCGCGGCGGTGCGCGTTTCCTCAAACGCTCTACTTCGATCGGCGAGCGGATGACCGGCGAGCGGCAGGAGAAAACCCTGCATCTGGTTGACCCCGAACGCTGCCGCATGTGGGAACGCCACAACCGCGATTACGCGTTGCTGAGCGAAGAAAACTGTCGCGATCTGATTGACGGGATCAAGGCGCAGGGGCAGCAGGAATTTCCGGCCATTGTCCGTCGGCTGGAAGGTTCAGAGCATGATTTCGAGGTCATCTGTGGCGCGCGGCGTCACTACGCTGTCAGCTGGTTGCGGGCCAACAATTACCCCCAATATCGTTATTTGGTCGAAGTGCGCGACCTGACCGATGAAGAGGCATTTCGCCTTGCCGATATCGAAAACCGCGATCGCGAGGATATCTCGGATTACGAGCGCGCAGTTGATTATGCCGAGGCGATCCGGCTGTATTATGGCGGTGCGCAAAAGGCGATGGCAGAGCGGTTGGAAGTCAGTCCGCCTTGGTTGTCGCGCTATCTTGTGCTGGCGAAAATGCCGGAAGAAATCCTGAATGCTTTTGCCAGCAAACGTGACATCCGCGAGCGCCACGCCCGCGCGCTAAAGCCACTGCTGAGCAATCCGGATCAAGCGGCCGCGATCATGGAAGAAGCGGCTTTTCTCGCGAAATCCCAAGCTCGCGCCGCTCAAGGTAAGGGCGCTTACATCGACGCGCAGGAGGTTTTTAAACGGCTGGTTGCTGTGGCCAAGCCGAAGGTCAAAACCGCGAAAGTCAGCACGGGCAAGCTATACACACGCAGTTCCGGGGAGCGGGGCATCATGGTAAAGAAACAGGGCAAACAGGTGCACATGGCCTTTGATGCGGACCTGTCCGATGGCGCGCTGCGGGCCGCGTTCGAGAGTTATCTAAGTACGCGGAAATCCTGAATTGCCCATGGGCAATTCAGGATTAATCACATGAATTCAATGAGATACTCAAAACCCCATGCTGAACCGCGCATCAAGATTGGCCGTCGCGTGCGCGTTGCGGCAATTTTTTCAAGCTACTGAAATTACAGGTTAATTTCAAAATTGCCCATGGGCAATTATTGCCAGGGCTGATCCGGGTCAGGTAACGGGATCGCGGCAAGCAGCTCTTTGGTGTAAGCTGCCTGAGGCGCATCGAACAAGGCGGCGGTTTCACCTTCCTCGACAATGACGCCGTGGTGAAGCACCAGAATTCGCGTGCAAAGCCGGCGGATCACAGAAAGATCGTGGCTGACAAAAGCCAGTGTTAACCCCAGTTCACGCACCAGTTCTTCCAACAGGTTCAGGATCTGCGCCTGCGACGAAACATCCAAACCCGACACAATTTCATCTGCCAGAATAAACTCCGGCCGCAGTGCAATCGCGCGGGCGATACCGACACGCTGGCGTTGACCGCCGGACAGCTCATGCGGGTAGCGCGCTGCAAAGCTGCGGGGCAGGCCGACCATGTCCAAGGCTTCGTTCACACGGGCAGGGAGCCCTTCCATGCCGTGAAGTTTAAGGGGGCCGGCGATGATGCCGCTGACCCTGCGCCGCGGGTTCAGCGACGACATGGGGTCCTGAAAAATCATCTGGAACCTTTGCCGCATGCTGCGCAACTGGTCCTCATTCGCGTGGGTGATATCAACGCCGTCAAAGAGCACTGATCCGTCCGTTGGTTCCAGCAGGCGCAACATGGCGCGGCCCAAAGTGGATTTGCCAGAGCCGGAACCGCCGACAATACCAAGTACCGCACCCTTCGGCAGATCGAAGCTAAGCCCTTTCAACACCTCGATCCGGGGCGCGGGGCCAAGCAACGGCTTTTTCGTCATGTCCGGGAAGGACAGGCGTAGATCACGAATTTCATACATCATCGGCCAGCTCTCACATCATGGTCGCGCACTTCCTGTTCGGTCGCCTCTATGACGTCTTGGGACACAGGTGTCAGGCTGCCAGTCGGGTCCGTATAGGTCGGGGTGGCGGCAAGCAGGGCGGCAGAATAAGGGTGGATCGGACGGGTGAAAAATCGCCGCATCCGCGCGTCTTCAACGACTTTGCCAGCATAAAGGACGGACAGGGTGTCGCAGACCTTGGACACCACGCCAAGGTCGTGCGTGACGAACAACAGGGCGGTGTTATGGCGCTGCTGCATCTCGGCAATCAGGCGCAGGATTTGTTTTTGTACTGTCACGTCCAGGGCGGTGGTCGGCTCGTCCGCAATGATCAGTTTGGGTTCGGCCGCAAAGGCAGAGGCGATTAAAATACGCTGACGCATCCCGCCTGACAGCTCGTGCGGATAGCTTTGCATTACGCGGGCAGGGTCGGGGATATGAACCTCGCCCAACAACTCAATCGCGCGACCTTCGGCATCTGCTTTGCGCCAGCCAAGGATATCAATCAGCCGCCGCGTAATCTGTGGCCCGATACGTTTTGACGGGTTCAAAGCGGTCAGCGGATCCTGGGGGATCAGCGCGGCTTTAGCCCCGATCGCCTTGCGCCGTTCACCAGCGGACAGGGCGGACAGGTTCACACCGTCCAGCCAGATTTCACCGGAAGTCACCTGCAAGGCGCGGGGCAGGGTGCCCAGCACCGCCTTGCCAATCATCGACTTGCCGGCACCGGATTCCCCGACCAATCCATGGACCTGTCCGGCCGTGACGTTCAACGAAACAGAGCGCAGGATCGGCGTCCCGGTCTGCAACCGTACGGTCAGGTTTTTAATTTCAAGAAAACTACTCATCGCAGCACCGGATCAAAGCGGTCTTTCAACCCTTCGCCCAATTGGCTGAAGCTCAGCACGGTCAGGAACAATGTGATCAGCGGGAATACCAGAACCCACCAGGCCTGATGCACGGACGTGCGGCCCTCCGCAATCATGCCGCCCCACGTCGGGCTGTCCGTTGAGATGGACAGGTTCACGAAGCTCAGGATGGCCTCGACAATGACAGCGATCCCCATTTCCAGCGTTAGCAGCGCCACGATGGTGGGCAGCACGTTGGGCAGTATTTCCGTCAGCATGGTGCCGAACCTTGTGCGCCCTGCAACCTGTGCGGAGGCGACATAGTCCATCGCGCCTTGTGACATCGCCTCGGCGCGGATCACGCGGGCGAAACGGGTCCAGTCGATCACGACGATTGCGATGATGATTGAGATCAGACCGGGGCCCATTACCGCGATCAATAGGATTGCGAATAACACGGGCGGGAAGGCCATCCAGATATCGACAAAGCGGCTGATGATCCGGTCGGGCCAGCCGCGGTAATATCCGGCGATCAAGCCCAACGTCGCGCCGATCAGACAGGTCAGGCTGCCCGCGACCAAGGCGACAATCAGAGCCAAACGCGTCCCATAGAGTATGCGGCTTAACACATCGCGGCCCAATGAATCAGTGCCGAGCAAATAGCCGGGTTCTGCACCGGACACCCAAAAGGGGGGCATGCGACCCAGAAACAAGTCCTGCATCAACGGGTCCTTAGGGGCGATCAGCGGCGCACAGAGTGCTGCCAGCGTCAAAACCGCAAGCCAACCGCCTGACAGCCAGAGTCGCAGCCCTATGGGGCGTTTTACGTCACCGCGGGCATCACGCATGGCGGAGTTTGGGATTGAGGAGGACATAGAGCATATCAACAACCAGATTAACGATGGTAAAAAGCAGGGCGAACAGGATCACGATGCCCTGAATGAGGGGCAGATCACGGTTGATCACCGCATCAATCGCCATATTGCCAAGACCCTCATAGCTGAACAGACGCTCGATGATGACGGTGCCGCCAATCAGGAAGGTGAATTGCACGCCCACCAGCGTCAGCGTTGGCAGGATTGCGTTTGGCAAAGCC
This sequence comes from Sulfitobacter geojensis, assembly GCF_000622325.1. Classification (NCBI taxonomy): domain Bacteria; kingdom Pseudomonadati; phylum Pseudomonadota; class Alphaproteobacteria; order Rhodobacterales; family Roseobacteraceae; genus Sulfitobacter; species Sulfitobacter geojensis. The sequence continues at coordinate 116,279 of NZ_JASE01000003.1, read as the reverse complement.
TCTCGGGTGATCACGTGGTTCTCGGCGTACCCCTTGGTGCGGGCGAGGGTGACGTAATCAAGGTGCATTGTTTCCTTTAGAGACTGCTTTAATAGCTGTGCGATGATTGCGGCCAAGGGAATGGCCAGCGCCAAAGCCGGCATAAACATATGCCCGACCAGATCTGCGATGACGTCAAAACGCAGTCTGGCAATCGCCTCAAAGAGGTAAAAGTTTGTGGAAAAGTCGATGTTTAGCGCGGGCGAGATGCGGCCGGAGATGTGAAATACCGGCCAAAGCACCCCGAAAAGTAAGATTAAAACCAATCCCCAAAGGAAATCAGGGATTGAAAGGGCCATGCCGGCGGTAATATCGACCACGCCTTCGCCTTTGGTATCGCGAAACCTTGTGCCCAGCAGCGCCATTGTTCCTCCGATGACCACGGCGATTGTCAGGGCGACGACGGACAGCTCCAATGTGGCGGGCAAGCGGCTCAGCACGAGACCGGCAACGGGTTGTCGGGTTGAAATCGACGTGCCGAAATCCCCCTGCATCACACCGGACAGCCAGATCACGAATTGCTGGAAAATGGATTTGTCGAACCCGTATTGTGCTTGCAACCGCGCGATGTCCGCCTCGGTGGCGCCGGGGGGCAACATCATCGCGATGGGATTGCCCGGCACAACACGGATGACCACGAAAACAATCACTGCAACGCCGAATAGGGTCACAGCTGTGGTCAGCAGCCGGATCAGGATGTTTCTGAAAACTGTCATGGGAGCCTGTCTAAAAAGGACGGGACTACAGTGAAGTAGCCCCGTCAGTCAGGAAGATCTGCGTTACGATCGGGTCATCAGATGCGGTAACAATGCGCCTGAACGATGCGGCATCACCGTCACCCCGGCGGCATGCACAATCGGTTGGACGTATTGCAGCAAGGGGATGACTTCGGCGTTTTCCGCGATGCTGCGGTCCACCTCTTTCCAGCCGGCAATCCGTTTGTCTTCGTCGGCCTCGCCCCAAAGCGGCAGGATTTTGTTAAAGGTGTCTTCCCCGTCCCAGACAGAGTGCGGCGAAGGACCGAACATGGCAAATCCGGTAGAGGTTGTCGGATCACCCACCGAGTTGCCCCAGTTGTAGAACGCCGCAGGGGCCAGTTGATCCGCCGCGCGCAATTCAAAGTGTTTGGCGATTTCGTAGACTTCAATCTCTGCCTCGATCCCGACACGCCGCCACAAGCCGACGATGGCCTGCACCATTTCATAGTCTTTGGGTTTGAACCCTTTGGTGGTCTGGATCTTGAACTTTACCGGATTGTCGGTGCTGAATCCGCTATCAGCCAGCAATTTCTTGGACAGCTCGGGGTCGTAAGCGACCTTGATGCTGTCGTCGTACCCGACGTAATCCGGCGTTTGCAGCGTGTCGATGGGCACACCATAGCCCGACAGCAAACGGTCGACGATCAGCTGCTTGTCAATCGCATGCGCGGCCGCTTTGCGCACGTTAGGATCTGTCATCGCTTCGATGTCATTGAGGAAGATCATGCCGATGTCGGAAATCGGTTCGGCCACACCGGCCAGGCCGTCCTTGGCCTTTAGGCGGTCGAATTCCTCGTAAGGGATTTCAAGCGTTACATGGGAATTGCCTGACTCGACTTCTGCCACACGGGACGCCGCATCGGTGACGAATTTGATCGTGACGGTTTTGAATTCCGGCGCGCCACCCCAGTAGTTTTCATTGGCTTTCAGACGCACAAACGCGTTGCGCTCGAATTTCTCGACCATATAGGGGCCGGTGCCAATCGGCGCGGCCTCGAACCCGTCGGCACCTACTTCTTCGTAGTATTTCTTGGGCATGACATAGCCGGTCAGGAAAGACATCCATTTAAAGAATGTCGGTTCATATTCCGGCATATCGGCAGTCACGCGGGTGCCTTCGGCTTTGATGTTGGTGATCTTGCCCCAGATGAACTGGATCGGGCTGCCCGTATCAGGGTTCGCCACACGGGCAAGGGACCAAGCGACGTCTTCCGCCGTCAGGGGATCGCCATTGTGCCAGGTGACGCCTTCGCGCACGTCCATCCAAATGGCGGAGTTGTCGTCGTTCCATCCGTAATCAGTGATGATGCCGGAGCCAAAGCTCAGATCGGGGTTCTGCGGGATGAACAAATCAAAAACCGACTGGTAAAATCCCTGAATGGTCGGGTTTACCGCTGAAAGGCCCACGGTCGGGTCCCAGCTGGGCAAGTTGACGTTATAGGCAATGACCAGTTCGTCGATCGCTTGCGCAAAGGACGGCAGGCCGACGGTGGCAAAAGCTGCGGCAGCGGCGGTGGTTTTTAAAAGACTTCTTCTTGAGAGTTTCATGGTGATTTTCCCTGTTAGGCTTTGGTTTTATGTTTATTTTCCGGCAAGTTTCTTCGCCAACAGGGTGCCGGACCCTGCGCCTGTGCCTGCACCGGGCCAAACAGCGGCGCCGGTGTGATACAGGTTTTTGATGGGAGTGGTTCCATCGGCAAATCCCCGTGCGGGACGGTTCATGAAATGTTGGTGCAAATGATGACTGCCGCACACCTGATCCCCGCCCACAAGGTTGGGGTTGTCAGCTTCAAGCATGTCGGGTGTGACAATGTGCTGGCCCAGAATTTTGGCGCGCGTGCCGGGGGCGTAGCTTTCCAGAATATTGAGGGCGCGTTCGGCAAAGGGTGCAGCGGCATCCTGCCAGTTTCTGTCAGGAATGGTGCCGGCGGCATCGCCTTTGATCTGGCCGGGGGCCATGCGGACTTGTAGCCATAAAACATGTTTGCCCGCCGGGGCGCGTGACGGATCAACCACCGTTGGTTGCCCGACGACAATGACCGGTTCATCGGGGAGCAAACCGGCCTTGGCCTGAGCGTAGGTGCGCGCCATCTGGTCGAGCGAGGGCGCGATGTGCACATAGGCAAACCGTTTGAGTTCCGCGGCGGTCCAGTCGGGCAGGGCGTCCATCGCCAGATGGATCATCATCGTACCCGGCGCGTGTTGGTATGTGGTCATCGCCGTGTCATGGCGCGCATCATCCGTGCCACCGGTCAGCTTGTGCAACGCGGTGGGCGAGACATTGGCGATCACGGCTTTTTCAGCCTCTACCAAAGTGCCATCTTCCAGAATAATGCCAAAGGCGCGGCCTGCTGCATGTTTGATGCCGGTCACCTTGGCCCCGCAATGCACTGAACCACCGCGCGATTCGATCATTTTGACCATCGCTTTGGTCATTGTGTCGGCTCCCCCTTGACCCAACACCATGCCAAACGCCTGTCCGGCCATCGCTTCGAGATAGGGAAACACCGCACCGCCGGCGATGTCGGGGGCAAAATCAAGGTGCATGCCCCATGCGGCAAGGGTTGCTTTGACGTGATCACTTTCGAAGGTTTGATCCAGCCATGCGCGGGGGGACATCATCAGGAAACGGGCGAGATCAAGCGTGCCGCCGCCCCCCCGTTTGCGCCAGGTTTTCCAGCCCAACGTGGAAATCGCCCGCAAATCCATCGACGCCCCAAGCACCGCAAAAATCGATTCGGCTTCGGTCGGGAAATTATTTGTCAGTTCGGTCCATACTTCGGCGTCGGCGTCGGAAAACCCCCGCACCCGTGCGGTTGTCAGGGCGGCATCATTGGAAACACCCAACCAACGCCCGTCAGGAAAGACCGAGGCAAACGGATTGCCGGTTGGTGCAAAGCTTAATCCGTTTCTGGCAAGTTCATCTGCGTTTTCAGTGTGAAAGGCGGAGCCAGCAAAGAGGGACAGGTTCATCGCCGCCCAGTCATGGCGAAACCCCGGCAGTGTATATGCGCCTGATTTAACCGCGCCGCCCGCTTCGGCCGCTTGTTCGTATACGGCGACTTTCCAGCCGCGCGCGGAAAGATGACATGCACAGGCCAATGAGTTGTGTCCGGCGCCGATAATGACTGCGTCTAATGCGTTTGACATGCGTTTCAAGCACTCCCTTGCGATAAGATAATTGCAAACGCATATAATTTTGTCTAGCTTTGATTCATCATACAACCGCGAAGTTAAACGAGCGGGACACAGGGAGATTAGAAAATGAGCGCATCTGTTATTTTGGGAAACCTCGGGGCCATGCTGGCTTCTGGCGGTGTTGAAGTCGTCGATTGTTCCGGCGTGCTGGGACCGGACACACCGATCCTGCAACTGCCGCCGGATTTTGCCAAGAACACACCAAAGGTCGAAATTCACAAGATCAGCGAATATGACAATGACGGCCCGTTCTTTGCGTGGAACTGGATGGTTCTGGGTGAACACTCCGGCACACACTTTGACGCGCCGCATCATTGGATTACCGGCAAGGATTATGATGACGGTTATACGGACAAGCTGGATGTGCAGCGTCTGGTCGCGCCGGTCAACGTCATCGACTGCTCAAAAGAGAGTGCTGAGAACGAGGATTTCCTGCTGACCGCCGACGGCGTCAAGGCGTGGGAGAAAGAGCACGGCGAGATTGGCGCAGGCGAATGGGTCGTCATGCGCACCGATTGGGACAGCCGCGCGGATGATGAGGCCAAGTTCCTTAATGCAGACGAAACCGGTCCCCACTCCCCCGGCCCGACACCTGATTGCATCGAGTACTTGCTGAGCAAAAAGATCGTCGGTTGGGGTACGCAATGCATTGGCACGGATGCCGGTCAGGCTGGCGGGATGGAGCCCCCTTATCCGGCGCATAACCTGCTACACCGCGACAATTGCTTTGGCCTTGCGTCATTGGCCAACCTGTCACAGGTGCCAGCCAAAGGGGCAATCCTGATTGCTGCACCGCTCAAGATCAAGGATGGTACCGGTTCGCCGATCCGCGCCTTGGCTTTGGTCCCGAAGGCCTGAACCGGTGGCCGCGTTTGATCATCTGATTATCGGCTCGGGCATCAATGCCTTGGTGGCTGGCGCATTGCTGTCGCGTAAGGGCGATAGCGTGCTGGTGGTCGAGCGCGAAGACCGCGTTGGCGGTTGCATGTATACCTCGGATGAGGTGACGCTTCCGGGGTTCCATCACGACGTTATGGCCGCGACCTTTGTGCTGTTTCTGACCAGTCCCGCCTATGCCGCGTTGGCAGAAGATCTGAGCAAACACGGGCTTGAGTTCTGCCACAGCGCACATCCCACCGCCGCGCTGCGCCCTAATGGCACCTCGATTGTTCTGGGCATGGACCGCGCGGCGAATGTTACGGCGTTCAATGCGCGAGCGGGAGGGGACGGCGATCAACACGCGCGCGATGTGGGTGCTGTTGAAGCGGATGCAGAGTTCCTGTTTGCGCTTCTCGGCCAACCTTTGTGGTCCCGCCAGACAATAACGCTGTTGGCGAAACAGGCGTGGAAAAAGGGTCTTGGCCCGCTTAAGACATGGTTTGGCGAGGCAATGGAACCGTCGCGTGGTTGGCTGGAAACCCGGTATGCATCGGCCGATGTTCAGGCGCTTTGGGCGGCATGGGTGTTGCACGTCGGTCTGACGCCTGAAGCGACCTATGGCGGGCAAATGTCGCGTGTGATCGCCTTTGCACTGGAAGCCGCCGGCGCGCCGGTTGTGAAGGGCGGGGCAGGGCAAGCCGCGGCCGCGTTCCGATCGCTGATCGAAGCCAATGGCGGCATCATTCGCACAGGTGTCGAAGCGACGAAAATTATCGTCGAAAACGGCAAAGCCATTGGCATAGAGACGGCGCAGGCAGAAAGAATACTGGCCAAGAACGTGATTGCCAGCACCGCGCCCGGACAGCTTTATGACGGGTTGCTGGGCGGCAGTCCACAACCTGAAACGGCCAAAAAATTCCGCCACGGGCGGGGGAATTTTCAACTGCATTTCGCCTTGGACGGACCGGTCGATTGGAAGGCCGACGATCTGGAGGACGTCGCCCTGATCCATTTGACCGACGGTATTGATGCGGTGTCAAAATCCAGCAACGAGGCAGAGCGCGGCATGTTGCCCGCCGTGCCGACGATATGTGTGGGTCAGCCGAACCGGCTTGACCCCACGCGGTGTCCTGAGGGCAAGGCGATCCTGTGGCTACAGATCCCTGACGCACCGAGCGTGATCAAAGGTGATGCCGGTGGTGAGATCGAAACCACGGCCGACTGGACAGAATACATGCGCGAGGCCTTTGCCGACCGGATCGAGGGTATCCTGTCTGGACACATCAATAACTGGGATCAGATCAAACTGGCGCGGCGGGCCTATTCGCCCCGCGATCTTGAGCAGATGAACGTCAATCTTGTGGGCGGCGATCCCTATGGCGGGGCCTGCACGCTTGACCAGTTCTTTGTCTGGCGTCCTGTCGCGGGGCAGGTCAACAACGCGACGGCGATCAAGAACCTGTATCACATCGGTGCCTCAACACATCCCGGTCCGGGATTGGGCGGCGGTTCTGGATTGAACGTGGCGAAAGGACTGGGCGCATGAACAAACCCGTGAAAGATCAGGTCAAGGCGCAAGATTTGGGCGAAATGGGCCTTGGCAATTTCGCACCCTATCTGATGAACCGGATCATCGGGCGGTATAACGCGGCGATTTCCAGTGAAATGGCAGAGCAGGGGTTAACCACCCCGCAAATGCGGTCGCTGGCGGTTTTGTCGGTGATTGACGGTATTCTGATCCGCGAACTGGCCGTTTATGCGGTTGTGCAACAATCGACCCTAAGTCGCGCATTAGACACGTTGGATCAGAACGGATTGATCCGGCGCGAAACCGATCAACAAGACAGTCGCGCCACCCGTGTGTTTATCACGAAGGCGGGGCGTGAAGTATATGACCAGCTTTGGCCGCATATGTCAGCGGCGTATGACGCGATGTTCAAAGGTATCGATGACGCAGAAAAACGTGCCTTTGTCGGCACGTTGCAAACCATGCTGCGCAACATCCGCAAGCACGATTTCTAAGGAGTAAAAATGGCTGAACGTTCATTCAAGGCCGAGGTGGAACACCTGCGCAAAGGCGACGGCGACGTCTTTACCGGAGAGGGGATTCTGGCGATTACCAAGGCGTTGTTGGAAAATGGCGTGGGCTATGTTGGCGGCTATCAGGGGGCGCCAATTTCGCATCTGATGGATGTGCTCGCCGATGCCGAAGAACTAATGGGCGAATTGGGTGTGCGTTTCGAGGCAAATGCCTCCGAAGCGGCGGCGGCAGCGATGTTGGCGGCGTCTGTGCACTATCCGATCCGGGGTGCGGTGACGTTCAAAGGGCCGGTTGGCGTGAACGTAGCCTCGGATGCTTTGGCGAACCTGTGTTCGAGTGGTGTGAACGGCGGTGCTTTGGTGATTGTCGGCGAGGACTATGGCGAAGGGTCTTCGATCATGCAGGAGCGCAGCCACGGGTTCGCGATGAAATCGCAGTTCTGGATGCTGGACCCGCGTCCGAACCTGCCGTCGATCACCAAAGCGGTGAAAGACGGGTTCGAGTTGAGTGAGGCCAGCAATACGCCGGTGATGTTGATGGTGCGCATCAGATCGTGCCACGTAACCGGCAGTTTCGCGACCCGAGATAACGTGCCACCCCCGCTGACGGTCAAGGATGCCATCGCCAACCCGCAGTCCGATTTCAACCGCGTGGTATTGCCGCCAATGTCCTATGTGCATGAACAGGACAAGATCAAAAACCGCTGGCCCGCCGCCGAGAAATTCATCGTTGAGAACAAGTTGAACGAGGTTTTCGGACCGGACAAGGCCAAGCTGGGCATCGTGGTGCAAGGCGGCATGTACAACGGGTTGATCCGCGCGTTGCAGCGCCTTGGGCTGGCGGATGTCTTCGGGAAGACAGAGGTGCCGATTTATTGTCTGAACGTCACATATCCCATTGTTAGAGACGAATTTGACGCCTTTTGCGAGGGCAAGGATCACGTGATGATCGTTGAGGAAGGGCAGCCCGATCACATCGAACAGCAACTTGGGTCATACCTTTATAAAGCGGGTCGCAGTCTGAAGCTTCATGGCAAGGACGTTCTGCCGATGGCGGGGGAATATACCGGTCAGGTTTTGCTGGACGGGGTGACGGCATTTTTGAAATCTGCGGCTCCCGATATGTTGCCCGGACAGGTGCGCGCGCCGAATATGGAAGCGCCAGCGATCCCGGATCTAAGCGAAACCGTGCCTATCCGTCCGCCGGGGTTTTGTACCGGCTGCCCCGAACGACCGATTTTTGCGGGGATGAAACTGGTTGAACAAGAGCTGGGCAAGCACCAGATCACCGGCGACATTGGATGCCATTTGTTCGGCTCACTGCCGCCGTTCGAAATCGGGGGCGCGACCATGGGCTACGGTCTTGGCCCGGCGGCAAATGCGGCCTTTGACGGGGGCGGTGAACGTCGTGCGATTTCCATGCTGGGCGATGGCGGGTTCTGGCATAACGGGCTTAGTTCCTCGATCGGGAACATGGTGTTCAATAAGTCGGACAATGTCGTTGTGATCGTCGACAATTATTATTCTGCCGCGACCGGCGGGCAGGATGTTTTGTCCAGTCGCGCGCAAAACGATACCAAATCCACCGGCAATCCGATTCAGGCGGCCTTGAAAGGTGTTGGTGTTGAATGGATCCGCCAGATTGATCACACCTATGACGTGGGCCATGTGCGCGACACGGTGCGCGAGGCGCTGACGACGGATTTCAAGGGGCCGAAGGTGATCGTTGCCTCGTCCGAATGTATGCTGAACAAGCAGCGGCGTGAAAAACCGATCCGTAACAAGGCGATCAAGGAAGGGCGCCGCGTGGATGTGCCGCGCTTTGGTGTGGATAGCGATGTTTGCACGGGTGATCACGCCTGTATCCGCTTGTCGGGGTGTCCGTCCCTGTCATTGAAGCGGCTGGATGATCCGCTGCGCGATGACCCGATTGCGCATATCGACCAGACCTGCGTGGGGTGCGGCAATTGTGGCGAGGTCGCGGATGCGGCTGTGCTGTGTCCGTCGTTCTACCGCGCGGATGTGGTTCATAACCCCAGCGGGTTTGAAAACTGGCGTGCCGGGTTGCGCAGCAAGATCATCGGCTGGTTGCAAGCGCGCCGCGATGGCAAACGCCTGCGGCTTGAAGGGGCGATGCAATGAATATGGTACTGCCGCAAAAAACACCGGATGCACGGGTTGGCCAGATCATAAAACTGGTTGTGATGGCTGTAGGCGGTCAAGGCGGCGGCGTGCTGACCGGCTGGATCGAAGCGGTCGCGCGGGCGCAGGGTTTTACCTGTCAGGCGACCAGCGTTGCGGGGGTGTCCCAGCGTACGGGTGCAACGGTTTATTACGTCGAGATGATGGAAGCGGCGGCTGAATCGCCGGTCTATGCTTTGGCCCCATCGGCGGGGGATGTTGATATCCTGATCGCGTCGGAAATGATGGAAGTCGGGCGTTCGATCATACGCGGGTTCGTGACGCCGGATCGGACGGTGTTGATCGGGTCGACCCACCGCGCCCTGGCGGTGTCGGAAAAGATGGCCCCGGGTGATGGCATTGCCGATGCGGATGAGGTGGTTGCAGCGGCAGAGATCGCAGCCCAGCAACTGATCCTTGCGGATATGGACCGGTTGGCCGTTGATCAGGGGTCGGTTATTTCATCAAGCTTGTTTGGTGCACTTGCCGGATCAGGCGCATTGCCGTTTCCGCGCGAAGCTTTCGAAGATGCAATCAGGGCAAGCGGCAAGGGTGTCGATGCGTCGTTGCGTGCGTTCAATGCGGGATTTGATGCCGCTGTGAACGGCGTCGTGGAAGAAGAAGTTGAAACCGACGTTGCCCAACCGGCTCTTCAAGGTCCGGCAGCAGAAATGCAGACATGGGAAACGCTGGTCGGACGGGCAAAGGCCCTGCCTGCACCAGTTCAGCAAATGGCTTTGGCGGGGTTGACCAAGGTCGTTGATTTTCAGGATTGCGCTTATGGTGCCACCTACCTTGACCGGCTTGACGCGGTGATTGCACGCGATAGTGCCGCGCAAGACTGGCAGTTGGGCGCGACCGCCGCGAAATATATTGCCAACGCGATGGCGTATGACGACATCATTCGGGTGGCGGATTTGAAAACCCGTGCGCCGCGTCTGGACCGTATCCGTCAGGAGATGGGCGCAAAAGAAGCCAATCTGGTTGAACTGACCGAATTCTTTCACCCGCGTGCCGAAGAGGTGGCCAGTTTGATGCCCGCCAGAATGGGCGCGAAATGGGAGGCGAACCCCAAACGTATGGCTTTGCTGAACCGGTTGTTTGGCAAGGGTCGGCGGTTGCGCACCCATACATTGCGCGCGTTTTTGATGCTGCACTTTCTGGGGGGGCTAAAGGGCTATCGAATGAAAACCCGCCGACATGAGGTCGAGGTTGCGCATCTTGAAAGCTGGCTGAGCGAGAGTCTGGCAATGGTGGAACACGACTATGCGCTGGCCGTCGAGATGTTGAAAAACCGTCGTTTGGTCAAAGGATATTCGGACACGCACGCGCGCGGCCTGACAAAGTTCGGCACAGTCATGGGTGCAGTCAGCTTGCTTAAGGGGCGTGAGGATGCGGCGGCCTGGATGAGCCGTTTGCGCGAAGCAGCTTTGCAAGATCCCGAAGGCAAGGCGCTGGAAGGGGCGTTGCGTACGGTGCGCAGTTTTGTCTAAAGCGCGGCTTTAACGATCCTTGAAAAACTGTAGGGTGCCGGTGATATGAGCGATTCACCGGTACAGCCTAAAAAAGTCACTGCGATTTTGGTCGTGGCTGCGGGCCGTGGTCGCCGGTTCGGGTCTGACGTGCCCAAGCAGTATTTGCCTATCTCGGGGATTTGCGCCTTTCGCCGGTGTCTGGATACGTTTCTGGACCTTCCCGAGGTGTCGTGCATTCAAACGGTGATCCACAGGGATGATCAGCAAGCCTATGCACAGGCGATCGAAGGGTTGAACGACAGCCGCCTTTTGCCCGCAAGCTTTGGCGGTGAGACACGGGTGGAGTCGGTATTGAACGGGCTGACGGCCTTGGCCGGTCACAAGCCGGACACTGTATTGGTGCACGACGGTGCGCGGGCCTTTGTGACACAGCGTATCGTGCGTGATGTCATGGCAGCACTTGTACAATCTGACGCGGCTTTTGCGGCTTTGCCGGTTGTTGATGCATTGTGGCGTGCCGAAGGTGATCGTGCGACATCCCCTGTTGCGCGGGATGGTTTGTGGCGGGCCCAAACGCCGCAGGGGTTTCGGTTTGATGTCCTGCGTGCGGCCCACTTGGCTTATCAGGGGGATGCCGCGGATGACGTGGAAATCGTGCGTGCCATGGGAACGCAGGTGAAAATCGTGCACGGCGATCCGGCAAATTTCAAAATTACGACGCCGGACGACTTGCAACGGGCGGAACGATTTGTGGCAGGCGACACCGCCGACAAAGCGCAGCGGTAAAAAACCGGTGGCCCGAAAGCCGGTGTCGTGTAAGAATGTGGGTGATTTAAGCAGAAACGACCATGCCCGGATTATCGAGCATACTGGAGAATATAATGATTTATTTGAGAAGTTTACCTTCGACGCTAAGTGCTGTTTTGCTTGCTGCGGTTTTGATGGTTTCGGCATTTGGCCAAGCGGCACAGGCACAGCAGAACCCGTTCGCCGGCGGCTGGACCTTGCAACCAGAGATGTCTGCGTTGAATTTCCAGTCTGTCAAAAAGCAGACTGTCGTCGAATCCAGCAGTTTTGCCACGCTGGAAGGGACGATCGCTGCGGATGGCGCAACCGAGGTACGGGTCCTGCTTGATTCCGTTGATACGAAGGTTGATCTGCGTAACGTCCGCATGCGGTTTTTGTTTTTCGAAACGTTCAAATTCCCCAGCGCAACCATCACCACCCAGATTGATGCGGCCGTGTTGAATGATCTTGCCACCGTGCGGCGCAAGACTGTGCCGGTCACCTATACGATGGATTTGCACGGGGTGAGCAAAACCTTTGATGCAAACGTTGCCGTTACATTGTTGAGCCAGGATCTTGTGTCGGTGGCCAGCACAACGCCGGTTTCGATCAGTGTCGACGATTTCAACCTGACAGAAGGATTGGAAAAACTGCAGGATGCCGCAAGCGTGACGATTGTGCCTTCCGCAACGGTATCGTTCGATTTCGTGTTTGCCCGCAACAGCACAACGGCAGCCGTCGCACCGGTGGTCACGCAAAAGCCCGAGTCGGTGGCGCTTGAGGTTGAAGGCGACTTTGATCGCGAGGCGTGCAAGGGTCGTTTCGAAATTCTGTCGCGCACGGGCAACATCTATTTCCCTTCCGGCAGTGCGCGTCATGACGCCAAAAGCGAACCATTGCTCAACAGCCTTGCCGGTATCATCGCCCGCTGCCCCAATATGGTGATCGAAGTGGGCGGGCATACGGATTCGGTTGGCAGTGATGCCACAAACCAGCGTCTGTCGGAACGCCGCGCGGCGTCAGTCAAACAGTATTTGGCCTCGCGTGATCTTGATCCGAATGTGCTGGTCAGCAAGGGCTATGGCGAAAGCAGTCCGATCGCGACGAACGACACGGCCAAGGGCCGTTGGGCGAACCGTCGGATCGAATTCAAAGTGCTGAGCAACTAAGATAAAAGGGCCTGTGACGTGAGAGTAACGATTGGCCGGATGGCTGTGTTGATCACCCTATTGGTATGGGGGATGGCGGGTATTGCGGCGGCACAATCCGACGCGCCGCGCATTGCGCTGATTGTGGGCAACGGTGGCTATAGTTCCGTCACGCCGCTGGACAATCCAGTGTCGGATGCCGAATTGATGGCGCAGACGCTGGAGGCGCGCGGATTTGTTGTGACCTTGTTGCCCGATGCCAATCAGGTGACGATGAACCGTGCGATTGCGCAGTTCGGCCGCGACCTGCGCAAAGGCGGCAAGGACGCGACAGGGCTGTTTTATTACGCCGGACATGCGGTGCAATCTTTCGGGTCGAACTATCTGTTGCCCACTGATGCCAGCCTGATTAACGCTGCGGACCTAAGCCTTGTCGCGGTGCCTGCGCAGGCGGTGTTGCGGCAAATGTTTTCGGCCAAGAACAAGACCAACATCGTTATTCTGGACGCCTGCCGGAACAACCCGTTTGATGACATTCCTGAACTGAACGACAATGGTCTGGCGGAAATGAAATCACCAACAGGGACGTTTTTGGCCTATTCAACAGCGCCGGGCGCGGTGGCATTGGACGGGGTCGGCGGTAACAGTCCGTTCACATTGGCGCTTGCGGATCAGATTCCGGTTGCCGGTCTGCCGATTGAACAGATGTTTAAAAATGTCCGTGTGGAAGTGATCGAACAGACCGGCGGGCAACAGACACCGTGGGACAGTTCGTCCTTGACCAATGATTTCTTTTTCACCGCTGGTGTACCGTTAAGTGCGGAAGAGCAAGCCGAAGAACAGCTGTGGGCGTCGGTTCAAAACAGCACCGATCCGGTGCCGGTTGTCCTGTTCATGCGCGGCTATCCCAACAGCAAATATATCGACGAAGCGCGGGCCTTGCTGGATCGTATCGTTGATGCCGAACGCACCCCGGCGGCAGAGCCTGTTGATACCACCGCCGAACAGGAGCGGTTGATCGGCATCGCCCAAAGCTCCGGCAGTGTCGCAGATTACGAGGCCTATCTGGCCGCCTTTCCCGAAGGCATCTATGCCGAATTCGCCGCTTTTGAGTTGAAGATTCTGGCCGAGAAGGCCGAACGTGCCACGGCGCAAGATGAAACAGAGGAACCGACTGTTGTTGCGTCTGTTGCGTCCCGCGCGCCGGCTGCACCGATGGGGCCGGAATTGACGTTCCTGATGCCATTCACCAGCGGTGATCCGGCGATCATGGGCAAAAGCATCGAGGAATTGGTCACCGGTTCGCCGTTGTTTTCCCCGATCGAAGGGCTGCCAGAGGAGTTGTGGAAAGAACAGAACTGTTCCAATTGCCATCAGTGGACCAAAGAGGCGCTTTGCACCCAAGGGACCACTTACGTGAACGCCGGTGACGATGAAGCCGTGTCAAAACAGCATCCCTACGGGGGCGGGTTCAAATTGAATTTACGGGCTTGGGCGTCGGGCGGGTGCAAATAGCGGCTCCCGCCCTGTGCACCTAGACAAAGCGGTTTACGATATTTTCCAGAATTTCCTGACGTCCCGAACGGGGTTGCGGCCCTGCGCTGTCGGGATCGACCAGACCGGCAATTCCTGACAGGTCCATATCCAGCATGGCTGCGGCTTGCGGCGTCTGCCACCCCGCATAACGCTGTTGTTTGGCGGTTTCCAACGCGCCGTCTTCCAGCATCGCTGCGGCGGCTTTAAAGCCACGGGCGCAGACATCCATCGCCCCCGCATGTGCGGCAATCAGGTCTTCGGCATCCAGCGATTGGCGCCGCAGCTTGGCATCGAAATTCGTGCCCCCTTTGGTCAGCCCGCCGCCTTTCAGGATTTCATAATAGGCAAGCGCGACCTCGGGCACATTGTTGGGGAACTGGTCGGTGTCCCAGCCGGATTGATAGTCATTGCGGTTCATATCAATCGACCCGAAAATGCCCAAGGCATTGGCCGTCGCGATTTCATGTTCAAAGCTGTGGCCGGCCAGAATGGCGTGGCCCTGTTCGATGTTGACCTGCACTTCGTTTTCCAGCCCGAACCGTTTAAGGAAACCGTAAACCGTGGCCACGTCGTAGTCATACTGATGTTTGGTCGGCTCTTGCGGTTTGGGTTCGAGCAGGATCGCACCCTTGAACCCGATCTTGTGTTTGTACTCGACCACCTTCGACAGAAACCGGCCCATGTGTTCGGTTTCCTGCCGCAAGTCGGTGTTCAGCAGAGTTTCATACCCCTCGCGTCCGCCCCAAAGCACATAGTTTTCACCGTTCAAGGCGTGTGTCGCATCCATGCAAAGCTTTACCGTGGCCGCGGACCACGCAAAGACATCGGGATCGGGATTTGACGCAGCACCGGCCATGAAGCGGCGGTTGGAAAACAGATTGGCGGTGCCCCAAAGCAGGCGGGTTTTGCGGGTTTCCATCTTTTCGGCAAAGATGTCGGTGATTTCCTTAAAGTTGCGTTCGCTTTCGGCAAAGCTGGCCCCTTCGGGCCGGATATCGGCGTCGTGAAAGCAAAAGAACGGCACGTTGAGGATATCGAACATCTCGAAGGCAATGTCCGCTTTCAGTTTGGCGTCCTCCATGGTTTCGCCAAACCACGGCCGTTCAAATGTCTGTCCGCCAAAGGGATCGCCACCGGGCCATGCAAAGCTGTGCCAATAGGCGACCGCAAAACGCAGGTGATCCTCCATACGTTTGCCCATCACCACTTCGTCGGGGTTGTAGTGGCGAAAGGCAAGCCCGTCGGACTCGGGGGCATAGCTGAGCGGTGTCAGGTCTTGGAAAAAGCGGCTCATGGGGGTGGTTCCTTGGGGTAAGTCAGAGGTTTTTGAGTGTTTGATAGGCGGCGCGATAACGACCGTGACCGTCGGAAAATGCCTGTGTTAGAGCCTTATCCGGCTCGAAGCCGCGGGCGATTTCGGGAGGTGTTGCAATGCTTTGGTCGGCACCGGTGGCGGCCATCATCCCAAGACGCGCAGCCCCCATTGCGGCGCCGAATTCACCGCCCTTGGGCAGGTGCAGCGGAAAATCCAGCGCAGTGGCAAGGACCTGCAACCAGTATTCTGATCTTGCCCCGCCGCCCAAAGCCAGCGCGCTTTGGATACGGGTACCGGTGCTTGCCAAAGCGTCACGGCAATCGGCGAAGGCAAAGGCGACCCCCTCAAGCACGGCGCGCGTGGCGGCCTGCGTATCGGTTGCGTGGTCGAGATGCAGAAACTGGCCCCTGATCTGCGCGTTGTTATGCGGGGTCCGTTCGCCCCCGAGGTAGGGGAGAAACAGGGTCTGCGACGGAGGTTTTAGGGACCCAAGATCCTGGGTCAGAACCTGCGCGGATTGGCCGGTCAGACGCGACAGCCATTCCAATGCGTCCGTGGCGGCAAGGATTACGCCCATCTGATGCCATGTGTCGGGTACAGCGTGGCAAAAACTATGCACCGCGCTGGCGGGATCGGGCCGGTAGGCGTCATTCGCGGCAAACAATACACCGGATGTGCCCAGCGACAGGAAGGCGGTGCCGTCCTTGATCACGCCGGCACCGATGGCGGCGGCAGCATTGTCACCAGCGCCCCCTGCAACGATCACGTTCTGTGCGCCAAGGATGGCGGCAAGGTCGGGGCGCAGCGTGCCGGATGGCGCGGACCCTTCGACAAGGTGGGGCATTTGACTGCGATTAAGATTGCAGGCGCTGAGCAGTGGATCGGACCAATCGCGCGCGGCGGTATCAAGCCAGGCGGTGCCCGCAGCATCCGACATTTCAGAAAAATGCTCCCCCGTCAGGAACAGGCGCAGCGCATCCTTGGGCAGCAGGATTTTTGCAATCCTGTCAAAGACTGCGGGTTCGTTCCGTCGAACCCATTCAACCTTGGGTGCGGTGAAACCGGGGAAGACGATATTGCCTGTTGTGGCTCTAAACAGCGGGTTTGCATCTATTTCACCCGCTTCGACATGGCTGCGCGTGTCGTTCCACAGCATGCAGGGGCGCAGCGGTTTATCATTGGCGTCAAACAGGGTCGCGCCATGCATATGGCCAGAAAGTCCGACACCTTTCACGCTGCTGCAATCCGCCCGCGAAGCCAGTGCAGCCAGTGCTTGTTCCGCGGCATTGAACCAACTGGTGGGGTCCTGTTCGGACCATCCGTCATGGGGGCGCTGTACTGTTAGCGGGACGGTATGTTCGGCCAGAACGGTTTGCGCATCATCGATCAGGATCGCCTTGAGCGAGCTTGTGCCAAGGTCGAGACCAATAAACATTACGCCGCCGCCTTGGGGTTTTTGCCAAGGATAATCATCGACAGGATGTCATCTTCGGTCACGTCCTCGACCCGTTCGGTGCCGACCATCTGGCCGTTTTTCATCACCGAAACACGGTCGCACAGGTCCATCATTTCGCGGGTGTCATGGCTGATCAGGAAAATACCAAGCCCCTGTTTCTTCAACTCCTGAATCAACTCCGCGACCATTGCAGTTTCATGCACGCCAAGGGCGGCGGTGGGTTCGTCCATGATCAGGATTTTCGCGTTGAAATAAACCGCACGGGCGATGGCCACAGATTGGCGTTGCCCGCCCGACAGCGCGGAAACGGGTTCTTTCAATTTCTTGAAGTTGGGGTTGAGGCGGGCCATGATTTTGCGCGTCTCGGCCTCCATCCGGTCATCATCGACAAAGCCAAGCGGCGTGGTCAATTCGCGCCCCAAGAACAGGTTCGACGCGGCATCAAGGTTATCGGCCAGCGCCAAAGTTTGATAAATCGTTTCGATGTTCTGGTCACGCGCGTCGCGGGGGGTGGTGATCGACACTTTCTTGCCGTTGATCAGGATTTCGCCGCTGTCCATTTTGTAAGCGCCGGACAACATCTTGATTAGGGTCGATTTACCTGCGCCATTATGGCCCAAAAGGCCGACAACTTCGCCGGGATAGAGACTGATCGAGACGTTATCGACGGCTTGCACGCCACCGAACGCGATGGAGACATTTTTCATTTCTACGAGGGGCGTTGTCATTACTTTGCTCCTGTGCGCTTGCGGTATTGGATGTCGATAAAGACGGCAAAGACCAGCACGGCGCCGACGACGATATTTTGCAGGGGCGCATCCACGCCGACCATGGCCATGCCCGATTGCAGCGATTGCATGATCAACGCGCCAAGGATGGCACCGTAAATCGTGCCGATGCCACCCGAAAGCGCGGTACCCCCGATGACGGCGGCGGCGATGACGCGCAATTCATCAAGCGTGCCCAGATCGTTGGAATGATTGGCAAGACGGGAGGACGCGACCACAGCGGAGATGGCGCAGAGTATTCCCATCAGGGCAAAGATTTTCACGGTCAGGAATTTGGTGTTGATGCCGGACAATTCTGCCGCGTCAGGGTTGCCGCCGGTGGCAAAGATATAGCGGCCAAAACGGGTGCGTCGGGCGATGATGGTCATGATGATCGCGATGCCGACCAGCAACAGGACCGAGATGGGCAGGCCGTAGACGGGGGTGCATCCTTCGGCGGCCTCGCAGCCGAATTTCGCGGGGTCGCGGGCGACGACACGTTCGGGCACGGAATAGTTGGTCAGGATGGCAATGAAACCTGCGATCGCGGCGGTACAGATGGCCGCAAGGCTGACTTCGGCCCACATTGGTTTCACGGGGAAACCATGTGCCACTTTGGTGCGGCGGGCGCGAAAGATCAGGACAACGCTCGCAAGGATGGCGAGGATGCCAAGCGCCCAGCTGAGCGGGCCACCGAGGGTGCCGTTGATGCCGCCGAACGTCATAAAGGTCTTATCAAGTGGGCCAATGGTTTGGCCGCTGGTCTGGTACCAGCCGACGTTGCGCCAGACAAGGAAACCGCCAAGGGTAACGATGAATGCGGGGATGCCTTGATAGCCGATCAGCCAGCCGTTGAAGGCCCCGATCATGGCTCCAAGGATAATACCTACGCCAATCGCGATCCACGGGATGGCCCAATGGCCGATTTCGAACCCCATACCGGGCAGGAAACGCACCTGTGTCATCGCCATCAAGGCAGAGCAGGCCGCCAGCACGGCGCCGACAGAAAGATCGATATGGCGGGTGACGATGACGAAAACCATGCCGGTGGCCATGATGGCAACGGATGCGGTTTGGATCGTCAGGTTAAAGATGTTGCGTGGGGTCAGGAACCGACCCTCGGTCAGGATGTTGAACACCAGCGCCACAAGGACAAAGGCGCCAATCATGCCAAGCAGCCTTGTGTCCACTTCGAGGGTGTTCAGCAGGCTGCGGCGCGGGGCCGGTTTGGTGGTGGTTTGATCGGTCATCGGGCGTGCCTCGCAGCTGTGCGGTTTGGCGTCGCGACAAAAGGGCCGGGACGGGTGCCTGTAGTGAAAGGGTTGAGGGGTCTTGTCGGGACGCGCCCGAGAGAGAGGGGGCGGCGGTCAACCCGCCACCCCGCAATAGGTTTAGTTACAAGGGGCAGGGCCGCCTGTGACGCCTTGGCACAGTTTGTCCTGTGCGATCCAACCGGCATCGGTCACGGCTGTCAGGTTGTCCTTGGTCACGGGCACCGGCGCAAGGAACTTGGCCGTCATTTTGGTGCCGGCGGGGGATTCCCATTCGGCAGCACCGTCAACCGACATCATGTCGCCGTCGTTTTCGGCCAGTGCCACAGCGATTTCGCCAGCCGCTTTGCCCAATTCACGTGCGTCTTTCCAGACAGATACGGTTTGGGTGCCCAGTGCCACGCGGTTCAATGCGGCGTGATCGCCGTCCTGACCGGACACAGGAATGCCTTCCATGCCTTGCGCCGTCAGGGCTGCGACAACCCCACCCGCGGTGCCGTCATTGGAGGCCACAACCGCATCAACGCCATTGTCGTTCGCTGTCAGGATCTGTTCCATGTTGCGCTGCGCATTGGCGGGCAACCAGCCGTCGGTATAGGCTTCGTCCACGATGGTGATGTCGCCGGCGTCAATCGCCGCTTGCAGCACTTCCTGTTGGCCACCGCGCAGGAAATCCGCGTTCGGGTCGGTGGGCGACCCCTTGATCATGACATAGCGCCCTTTTGGGGCAGCGGCGAGAACGGCGCGGGCCTGCATGCGGCCCACTTCGACGTTGTCAAAGGTCAGGTAAAACGCGCGGTTGTCTTCGATCAGGCGGTCATAGCCCACAACCGGAATGCCTTCGGCAGCGGCGGCTTCGATTGCGGGGCCGATGGCGGCACTGTCTTGTGCAAGGATGATCAGCGCGTCGACGCCTTGGGCGATCAGGCTTTCAACGTCGGAAAGCTGCTTGGCCGAGGATGACTGCGCATCGGCGGAAAGGTAATTTGCACCGGCGGCGTCAAGCGCACCTTTGATGGCGGCCTCGTCCGTTTTCCAGCGTTCTTCCTGAAAGTTGGACCAGCTGACGCCAACGGTCAGCCCTTCGGCCAAAGCTGCGGATGCAAAACCTGCGACAGCCACGGCTGCCGCTGCGATTAATTTCTTCATGTTTTCCTCCCAGAAACGTTTTCCCTTCCGAAAGGAAGAGTGCCCGAGTCGTTGCCCCGGCTGACCTATTTTGGCTTATTTAATTCAGTTGTCAAAATAAAAAAATCGAGCAGAGCAGGTTTATTGCAAAAATGGCTTTCTTTTCTTTCGAAACCGCGCAATCCTTTTGCCGAAAGCATGTTTTTCGTGCTGCATCAGGATGCTTTAGTTTAGGTAGTGAAATTTATGGATGGCGAAGCTGATTCAACGACGATCCTTGTTTCTGACGGGTGCGGCCCGTTGCTTGTGGATACGTTGGGCCAGCTGAAACCCTTGCGTCAACGGGTGTTTGAATATGTGCGCGCGCAATCCAGCGCGGCCCGCAGTGACATCAGCCGCGCGCTGGAAATCAGTCCGGGGTCTGCAACCACGTTAACGGCCGACCTGATCCGCGCCGGTTTGTTGCGCGAGATGGCTGAAACAGAACGCGACCAGACCCGCGGCCGTCCGCGCGTCGCGCTGGAAATCGTGCCCGACGCGGGCTTTGTCATCGGGATCAAGCTGGGGGACGGGGTGCATACAGCGGTCTTGGCGGATTTTTCCGGTGCGATGGTCAGCAATGCCAGCATGACCGTATCGCGCGCAGTGCGGCCCGTGACGCAGATGCTGGATGATGTGGAGGCATTGATGACCCTGCTTTTAGAAAAGGCAGGGCGCGGTATGGAACACGTGCGTGGCATCGGGATCGGGATGGCGGGGTTGATTGATCACACCCACGGGCTGGTGCGGTGGTCGCCGCTGTTGGAAGCGCGCGATCAACCTTTTGGCGCGGCGGCAGAGACGCGATTTGACCGGCCTGTGGTATTGGAAAACGACGCGAACATGCTGACGCTGGCAGAGCTGTGGTTCGGGTCGGGTCGCGCAAAAAGCGACTTTGCCGTTGTCACGATCGAGAACGGCGTGGGCATGGGGTTGGTGTTGAACAACGAGCTGTATCGCGGGTCGTTCGGGATGGGGCTGGAGTTGGGGCATACCAAGGTGCAGATGGAAGGGGCCTTGTGCCGCTGCGGGCAGCGCGGATGTCTTGAGGCGTATATTTCCGACTATGCGCTGGTGCGCGAGGGGGCGACGGCGCTGAACCTTTCGCTGGATCAAAATGTGAACGCTCGCGCTGTGTTAGAGACACTTTTTAAGGAAGCCTCGGCCGGGAATCCGTCAGCCGAAAAGATATTCAAGCGTGCAGGCCGGTTTCTGGCGCTGGGATTGTCCAATGTGGTGCACCTGTTTGATCCGGCGCTTATTATCCTGTCGGGTGAGCGGATGACCTATGATTTTATGTATGCGGGTGAAGTATTGACCGATGTGCAACAATTGACTTTGTCACGCGGGCAGATGCCCTGTCAGGTCGAGGTACATCCCCACGCGGATCTAGATTGGGCGCGCGGGGCGACTGCGCGGGCCTTGGCGCAGGTCACGGATATGATGTTCACGGCGGAGGCCGCAGGCTGATGCGCCTGCCCTTGGCAGCGTTGATGGTTTGTGCCCAGGGTGCTGCCGCGCAGGTCGCTTTCGAGGATCGTTCGGCTGGACTGCCGGAACATATCTATTCAGGCGGCTGGGAACATTTCGTTGGCGGCGGTGTGGCGGTTTTCGATTGCGACGGCGATGATCTACCGGATCTTTTTGCTGCCGGTGGCGAAAGCCCTGCCAAGTTGATGCGAAATGCCGGCGATTTCCGGTTTGAAGCCGTGCCCGTGCCCGAACTGACCGGTGTGACCGGTGCCTATCCTTTGGATATGGACAGCGACGGAAGGATGGACCTGTTTGTGCTGCGGGTCGGGCCGAATGTCGTTTTACGCGGCACCGGCGATTGCGGTTTTGACGATGTAACCAAGGTATGGGGCATCCCCGCAGGTAAGCGGTGGAGCACGGCCTTTACCGCGTGGTGGAAAGCGCAGGATGAACGCCCCCATCTGGCGGTTGGCAACTATGTGGACCGCGATGATCCAAACGGCCCGTTCGAGGCCTGCGACGACAATACGCTTTTGACACCAACCGTTCAGGGATATCGTGCAACGGCTTTGAGACCGGGTCACTGTGCCTTGTCGATGTTGGCGGCACAGGATGCTTGGGGCAAACTGCGTCTACGGGTGTCCAATGACCGGCATTATTACGTGTCGGGGGGAAAGGAACAGATGTGGGATGTTGCCACTGGCCGGTTTCTGACACCGTCGGATGGCTGGCCGGACCTTTCGGTTTGGGGCATGGGCATTGCGTCGCGTGATATCACCGGTGACGGGCGCGACGAAGTTGTCCTGACCTCGATGGGGGATCAGTTGTTGCAGCTGGCGGGCAGCGGCGGATATCGCGCGGCACCTTTCGACATTGGCACCTATGCGCATCGCCCGCATGTGGGCGGTGACGGGCGGCCCTCAACCGGATGGCATGCCGAATTTGGCGATGTCGATAATGACGGGCGGCCCGATTTGTTTATTGCCAAAGGGAACGTGGACCAGATGCCTGGCATGGCGACGCGCGACCCAAACAATTTGCTGATGCAGCAACCCTCGGGAGTGTTTGTCGAGGCGGCAGCAAAGGCGGGTGTCGCAACGATGGCCCGCGCGCGTGGCGCTGCGCTGGCAGATTTTGACGGCGACGGGCGGCTTGATCTGGTGGTGATGAACCGGCGCGCGCCGATGGAACTTTACCGCAATGTGACGCAAGACACCGGCAACTGGGTCAAAATCAAGCTGGCGCAAACAGGTGGCAATCGCAATGCCGTGGGTGCGCGGGTGGATGTCGTGGTGGGCGACACCCGCCAGTCCATGCAAAAACTGGTCGGTGGTGGCCATGCGGGCGGGCAGGCAGTGCCGTTGCATTTTGGTTTGGGGCAAGGTGCGGGCGCGCAGGTCGTGGTCAGATGGCCCGATGGCACCCTAACGGCGCAAGCGGTGAAGGCCGGCCAGACCGTCACTATTAGACACGAAAACTAGGGGTTGGGAACCGGCAGACCACTGGGGACCGTTTCGGGAATGCCTAGTCCGCCGGTAAGGGCGTTTTTGTCCGTCAGGGTTTCAAGAAAACTGACAATATCGGCAACGTTCTGACGGGTTAATGCGATCGCATCGTGTTTGACAGCGGCACCGATCGCGGCGACTTGTTCGGGGTCCTGCATCACCGTGAAGTCCTTTACCGGCAGCGCGGGCAGGCGCACGCGGCGCGGATCAAAGCGGGCAAGAGCGGATATCGGGTCGGCGTGGTTGGTGACGAACTGCGTCAGATCGGCCTCTGCCCCTGTGTGCCCGTAAGGGCCGGTTAGGGTCACATTTCGCAACGAAGGCGTGCGAAACGCGAACAGATCGGCAGGATTACCGGTGACCAGATAGCGGCCGGTATCGGTGTGATGATCCTCGAAGGCGGCGGACTTACCGGGCCCGATCTGGGGGGCCCCCATCGCGTGAAAACGGTGGTCCGTCTGGAATGGACCGCTGTGGCAAGAGGCGCAATTGGCCGTTCCGTAAAACAGGTTCTGACCGCGCAATGCACCCCCCTCAAGTGTCGCTTGTCCGCGTAGGACTGCATCAAAAGGGGCCGTATCAGAACGCCATTCGAACGCCATGAAAACGGCAATCGCATTGGAAATGTCGGTAAAGGCAATATCATCACTGCCGTCGATATGCGGATAGAGCGCGCGAAACATTTGCGTGTATGCGGGCACGTCGGCCACGCGCCGCGCAATCAGGTCCCACGCCCCGCCTTGACCTGTGATCAATCCCTGACGTACCGCGCGGCCAATATCGTTTTCACGAAACCCGCCCGCCATTTCGTCCCTGCTGAGCACCGGAAACATCGTTTGCGCCGACAGAACAGAGGCAAAGCCGCTGACCATATCCGCATCCATCGGGGTCCTGATCCCGCCCGGCTGTGTCGGATCAGATTGTAACCTGCCGTCGTGGAACATGGTTGAAAATTCATAAGCACCCAGATTGAACAGCGCGGGGGCATTACGCGGAATACGTTCTTCGGGCATGTGATCGGGGTCACTGCGCCGTTTCGGGCCAAGGCCGACGCCCCCTTCGCCAATGGCAAGGGGCACACCATCGGACGTGCCGAATGCAGGATGATGGCAGGTGGCGCAGGCGATGTTCTTGTTTCCCGACAGCAGCGGATCATAGAACAGCAACCGGCCCAGCGATGCCTCGGCCAGTGATACCGGTGCGAACATGTCATCAGTAACAGGGGGCGGAAGGGAGTCGGCCCGTACGACAGCAGCGCAAAGCGTGAAGATGGACAGCAAGAACGAGAGGCGCATGAGGCAGGGCAATCCGAAAAACCAAGCCTGCGTGTTGGCGGGCCGTTCGGATACGGTAGCGCGGATTTGGAAAGGTGCAAAGCCGTAGATTTTACCAAGCCCGATAAATAACTTGCCCTGTCAGAGGGGTTTTGACAGGCTTGTTTAACTGAAACCGTTCGTTGCGAGGGACAGATGAAACTAACTGCATGTGCATCGTTGCTGGTGGGTCTCTTACATTCGACAGCGGCACTGGCTCAGGTCAATCTGACGGCTGAAACCACCGGTCCGGGGGGATCGACCTATCTGGCCACAAGTCATTTGGCCGAAGTGGCGGGCACGGCGGGCATTGCGAATATTCAGCTTTCTGATGGCCAGACGCTGACCAACGCCGTGCAGAATGTGGCCGAAGGCAAAACAGATATCGCAAGCGCGCCCCATATCCTGCCGTTTCTGATGCAGCGCGGCGTCGGGCCATTTGGGGCCTTGGGGGCTGAAGAAGGGGCGGCGCTCGCGGGTAATTTGCGGGCGATCTACCCTTACACATTGGGGGTGTTTTTCCTTTATGCTTATGATGCCAAAGGGATAGAGGGCTGGAACGGGCTGGAGGGCAAAAAGATATTTAATGGCCCGCCGCGCGGGGGCGCATTGGCGAATGCGCGCGCTATGATCCAGATTGTTACGGGTCTGAAAGACGGCGAAGGGTACGAGGGTGTACAGGCCAATTGGGGCCAGTCGACAGCGATCATCAGTGGGGGCGAACCCGATGCGGTCATCCTGCCCGAGCTTTTTCCAAGTGCGCGGATTTCGACCCTTGGGGCGTCTGGCAGGTTAACAGCTTGGTCGCTGCCACAAGACATTTATGACAGCGAAGCAATGCATAAATACAGCCGCGCGCCGGGCAGTGCGCCGTTTGAAAGGCCCGTCGCGGAGCTTGCCGCGATCCTTGGTGAAAACTGGACCTTCGTTTCCGAAGACGACAGTTTTCGCGCGATCGCTACCATCGGCGGGGATGTCGTGCACAAGGATATGGACGAGGATCTGGTGTATCAGTTGGTCACCGCCTATATCGCCGCACTTGATGCGTTGAAGGCCAAGGCACCCTTCGGTGAAACGGTAAATTATGACAACCCCGCGTTGGGCATGTGCGGTGCCAACCCCGTCAAGTATCACAAGGGTGCAACCCGTGCTTGGGAAGATGCAGGATATGCGATTCCGGCCTGCGCAAAGGACGGGTAATCCCGTGAAAATGCGTCTCTAACCTTAGGAAAGTCGGCATATTGAACGCAGAGGACAGGGCGGCATTTGTGGCGAGTTTTCCCAATCGCTGGCTTTATGCCCTCGCGTTGATTTTTGTGTTTGCCGGCATCGTCAACAGCACCCCCGCGATCCCCGGCTGGACGGAAATGTGGCGCGGTTTGAGCGGCGACAGCACGCTGCGTGTTCGGGCCTTTGCGACCGAATGGTTCTATCCGGTCGTGTTTCTTATGATGATGACCATCGTTGCCCTGAAACACTCGATGTGGCGAGCGTGGCGGGGGACCCCTTGGGCAGGGTTTGGCCTGTTGATGGATGTGGCGCTGGTTGCGGCGGCCGCACTGATTGCGCTGACCTATCTGATCGAAATCGACAGTGTTTGTTTGATTGACCGGTTGAATGGCGATCGTGCACGGTTGATCGGTGAAACGCTCAAGGCCGAGGTTGCGTTCGCGAAAGAATACGGTTTGCCGGTGCCCGATACCGTGGATGATCCGAAATGTATCACGACCACAGGGGTGTGGCTGGTGCTGATCATGGGTGCGTCGGTGCTGGTGTTTCTGGGCTATACCGTTCGGGTCTGGGGGCTGGCCTTGGTCGTCGTCGCGCTTGGCGCGGCGGTTTATGCCATCACGACGGTGCTGGTGTGGTATTTTCACGGACCCGATGACATCAACAAATACCTGATGACCAAGCTGGGCGGCGAACCGCGTCAGTTTCTGGATGGACGGCCCAATGTGCATGATGCGCTGGTCAACAATGCCTCGGGGATGTTGGGCCGATTCATGTATGTGACGATGAATATGGTGTTTCCCTATATCATTCTGGGGGCGCTGTTTGGCAAATCGGCGGGGGGGCGGTCACTGATCAAGCTTGCCTTTCGCTGGACGCGTCATTTGCGTGGCGGACCGGCGCATGGCGCGATTGTGGCCTCTGCGATGTTTGGAACAATTACCGGCGGGCCGGTCAGCAACGTGATGTCTACAGGTGCGCTGACCATTCCGATGATGATCAAACGCGGGTTTTCGCCGGTCTTTGCCGGGGGGGTAGAAGCGGCAGCCTCTTCCGGCGGTGCGATCATGCCGCCGATCATGGGGGTCGCCGCCTTTGTTTTGGCGGCAATGACGGGAACACCTTACGGCAATGTGATCATTGCGGCGACGATCCCTGCGGTCGCCTATTTCTTTTGTCTGTTCCTGACGGTCACGTTTCAGTCACGCAAACTGGGGTTTAGTGCCTATGGTGCCCTGACCGAAGACATGCTGATGTCGCGCCGCGAATGGCTGTTGCTGGCGCAGATTGTTCTGCCGATCCTTTTGATCCTGATCTTGTTGCTGACACCGAAAGATGGGGTTGGATGCGGATTGTTGGGGTGGGTGCTGGGTGCGCAAACCGATACGCTGACGGGTGTTTGTCGCGCGACTGACCTGCCGTGGGTTTTGCAGATCTATCAGAATGCGGCGGGGGATGCGGGGGCCACAGGATGGTGGGGTGCTGCGTTCGTATGTGGGTTGCTGTTTCTCGACAGGGATTTTCGCAAAAGCCCGCGCAAAGTGTTCGACGCATTGGCAGAGGCGGGGATCACGGTTTCATCGCTGTATCTGATGTTTCTTGCCGTGACCGTGATCGATGTTTGCCTGAACTTTACCGGCCTGTCCAAATTCGTGGCCGTTGATGTGCTGCGCTTTTTGCTTTCGCTTGATCTGGGCGGGGAAGGGTCTGTGGTATTCCTGTTTGTGGCACTCGGTGCGACCATGGTGCTGGCGGTCTTGCTTGGCATGGGAATGCCAGCGGTGCCGGCCTATATCAACGCGGCGCTTTTGATGGGGCCGCTTTTAATCGGCCTCGGAATTGCAACGTTCACGGCCCATATGTTCATCTTTTACTTTGCCGTTGCGTCAGCCATTACGCCCCCCGTGGCATTGGCCGCCTTTGCCGCGGCGGGCATCACGAAAGCGGAGCCGATGGAAACGGCAGTAAGTGCGGTGCGTTCGGGCATTGTGATGTTTTGCATCCCGCTTGTGTTCGCCTTCTACCCGGAAATATTGCTTATAGATCAGGCGCTTATTGACCCTCAGAGCCTGAACCGGAGCTTTCTGCCGGGCTATGAAAACGGTGTGCAGGTTTTGCCGTTGTTCTGGCTGCTCGTCAGACTGGCGCTTGCGCTTTATCTGGTGGCCAGCGCCCTGTCGCGGTTCGACATCGCCCCCTTAGGGGCGATGTGGGTTACGTTGCGCCTTGCCATTGCAGCGGGCCTGTTGGCACGGCCGGAGGTCATTCACCTAGGCGCAATCGTTGCTGCACTTGCGGTTCTCGCCCATCACAGGGCGCGCAGCGTCGTGGGTTAAGGCTTGGCGTTGAACACGAACAAGGCTTCGCCGTTGATTTTATAGTTATTAATCAACTCAGCCGCCTTGGGGGACACCAACCAGTTTTCCAATGCGGCGACCGCGTCGGTGTTGACATGCGGGTGGCGTTCAGGATTGACCGGCAAATATGCGTATTGGTTGAACAACACGGGATCACCGGAAAACAGCAATTCCAAACCGGCCTTGTTGCCAAAGTTCAACCAGCTGGCGCGGTCGGCCATGATATAGGCATCAACCCCGGACGCGGTATTCAGGCTGGCACCCATTCCGGCGCCAACCGCTTTATACCACGGGCCAAAGCTGTCGGGATCAAGCGTTGAGTCCTTCCACAACGACAGCTCCTTTTTGTGGGTGCCGCTGTCGTCACCCCGGCTGACAAAAGCCGATTGCGCAGTGGCGATTTTTTGCAGGGCATCGACGGTTGTGGCGCTGCCCTTGATCTTGGCGGGGTCGCCAGAGGGGCCGATCAGGACAAAATCGTTATACATAATTTCGCGGCGATGTGTGCCGTGACCCGCGGCGAGGAATGCTTCTTCGGCGGGTTTGGAATGTACCAGAATGGCATCGACATCACCGGCTTCGCCCAAACGGATCGCCTGACCTGTGCCGACAATCAGCAGCTGGACGTCAAGTCCGATGTCTTCCTTGATCACCGGAAGAAGGACGTCGGACAGACCGGAGTTGTTAAAGCTGGTGGTCACTGCAAGCTTCATGGTTTCTGCGTGAAGCTGGGTGGTGAAAACAAATATCAGGGCAATAAGACTGCGGATCATTCGACAATGTCTCCTTTAAGAAAGGCTTGCGCCTCGGGTGTGCGGGGCGCGTTAAAGAATTCTGAAGCGGGGCCGCTTTCGTGCACAGCACCGTTCAGCAGGAATATGACCGTTTCGGACAAACGCATGGCCTGTCCGATGTTATGGGTTGTCATGACAATCCTTGTTCCCGCCTTGGTTGCCACTGTCAAGAGCGCCTCGATCTCGCGGGTGGAACGGCCGTCAAGGTTCGCGCAAGGCTCGTCAAGGAAGAGAACTTTGGGTTGGCGGATCAGGGCGCGCCCCAAGGCCAGTTTTTGTTTTTCCCCGCCTGACAATCGCGGGGCTGGCGTGTCCAGCATGTCCTCAAGCCCGATGTTGCGCGCCCACGTCGCAACGCGCTCTGCAGTTTCATCCTTGCCGATCCCAAGCAGTTGCAGCGGGTAGGCCAGATTTTGGCGCACCGACCGACGCAGCATGATAGGGCTTTGGAATACATAGGCTTGGGCCTGTCGCGCCTGTTCATCGGGGACCGACCACTGCGCCGTCCCGCTTGAGACCCGTTCGACGCCGTGAAGCACCTTGAGCAATGTGGTTTTCCCAGCACCGTTCGGGCCGATCACGATCGTGAAACGGGCCGCGCCAAGGTCAAGGTTTACCGGCCCCAGCACGGTTTTCCCGCGCCGCTTCACGACGACATCGACAAGCTGGACGGACATCTGCGGATCTACCATGTGCCCTCCCGTTCCGTGCGTGACAGGGCATGGATAGTCAGGTTCACCACCAACGCCAGTGCGATCAACACAAATCCCAAACCCAGCGCGAGCGCAAAATCACCTTTGCCAGTTTCAAGTGCAATGGCGGTTGTCAGCACGCGTGTGGCGTGATCAATATTGCCGCCCACGATCATAATCGCCCCGACCTCGCCGATGGCGCGGCCAAATCCGGCAAGGGCTGCGGTCATCAAGGTACGCCTGCCGTCCCAGATCAGGGTCATCACCCGCTGGCGTTTACTGGTGTTCAGGGAAATCAAAAGGTCGTGGTATTCCGCCCAAAGTTCCCGCATCGCCTGATGGGTGATCGATGCAATCAACGGTGTGATGATGATGACCTGCGCGATGATCATTGCGGTCGGGGTGAACAAAAGCCCCAGCACCCCGAAAGGACCAGAGCGGGACAGCAGCAGATACACGATCAGCCCGACAACAACAGGCGGCAGCCCCATCAGCGCATTCAATGTGGCGATGGCGGCGCGGCGATACCTGAAACGGCGAATGGCCAACCAGGTGCCAAATGGCAAGGCGATCAGGGAAGCGACAACAAGGGCCGAAAGACTGACGCGCAGTGACAACAGGGTGATTTCAACAAGGTCGGCATCAAGCGTGAGGATCAGCCGGAATGCCGCCTGAAGTCCGGCCCAGATATCGTTCATTGCAGGATGTCCTAGCCGGCCCTATGCAGTTCAGTTGCCAAGACGAACGGTAGGGCCTGCCGTGCGATCCTGACTTGAGAAACCGGCCTGTTCAAGCACGGTGTTCGCCCCGACAGCAATGACGGCAACGGCCAGAAATGCGAGCAGCATGGCTTTCATCTTTGTTTTCTCCTTGCACCGCTAAAAGGTGTCGATCTGCGGGTGCGCATGACTATTGCGCCGGTGTCGCGTTTGCGCGCTGTGTTTCGTCGTGTGCCGTAACTTCGTCTGCCCAGATGGAATGGTGTTCGCGGGCCCATTGTTCTTCGACTTCGCCGCTGGTCATTGCGTCAGCGGCACCTTCCATCCCGACGGTGCCGATATAGATATGCGCAAAAATAATTGCCATCAGCACGAAACTGACAATCGCGTGCCACAGCTGTGCGTATTGCATTTCTTCGTGCGGGGCGAGGGTTTCGCGCAATTCGCCCAGACCTAAGGCACCGGATATGCCGAAAGCGTTCAGCTTGGCAAAGGTGGCCGCGAACATATTGATTTCGAAGGGAAACAGAAGCGCGAGACCCGAAACAGAGATCGAAGTTCCCAGCACGATAACGGACCAGAAGATCAGTTTTTGACCCGCATTGAATTTTTTGGCGGGCGGATGCCCCTTGGAAAAGATTCCGCCGCCTTTCAGCAGCCAGTTGATGTCGGTCCGGTCAGGCAGATTGTGGATGACCCACATGATAAAAATCATGACGAGCCCCAGCATGAATGCCCAGGACACGTTGTTGTGCACCCATTTGGACCCCACAGCGAGAAAGGCGAATGCCTCGTGACCGAATGCGGGGATCAGTACCTTACGGCCGAACAGGGAAATCAGACCGGTAAGCCCCAGCAGCAGAAATGACCCCGCGAGCAACCAGTGACCAAAACGTTCAATCATTTTGAACCGCAGAAGTGTGCGACCGGTTTTCTCGCCGTCTATCTTGATGCGTCCGCGGATCAGATAGAACACCGCCAGCAGCACAAGCGTGCCGATCAACAGGTATGCCCCATAGGTTGCCAGCGGACCCTGCCGGAATTGCAGCCATTTCATCCCGCCGTCCTGCACCAGTACGGTTGCGGCGGGGCCATTGTTCGATGCGGTGACATCGGCCGTACCAAAGCGCAGGGCACGCCAGAGTTCGGGATCGGACGCGCCGCCCAATGTGCCAAGCTGGTCCGCCATGCCTGCAGCGCTGTCCGGGTCACCGGTGGCCTGACTGCGGAAACTGTTGTCCACGTCCTCGCCCCGCTGGCGGGCCAGAATATCATCAAGGGTCTGTGCACCACCCGTCGCGCTGCGATCAGGTGTCGCGGCGTCTTGGGCGTGTGCGGTCGATATGAAAGACAGGGTCAGCATCAAAGCGATCAGGGCGCGCAACATGTCAGATCCTCAATGGGTGTGTGTCGAAAAGGGCGACCCGTTGGACCGCCCTTTGGTGTTCACATATTCAGACGGGGGGCATCAACCGCCTTTTTGTTCGTAAGCTGTGCCCCAGCCCCATGCGCCTGATCCAAACCCGCGTGCAACGACACGTTCGCGGTAGATGCCGGACACGACGTCACCATCGCCAGCCAACAGTGCCTTGGTCGAACACATCTCGGCGCAGATCGGCAGTTTGCCTTCGGCGATCCGGTTGCGTCCGTATTTGGCGAACTCGGCGGAGGAGTGGTTTTCCTCGGGGCCACCGGCGCAGAAGGTACATTTGTCCATCTTGCCGCGGGATCCGAAGTTGCCAGCCTGCGGGTATTGTGGCGCGCCGAAGGGGCACGCGTAGAAACAATAACCGCAACCGATGCAGAGGTCTTTGGAGTGGAGCACCACGCCTTCTTCGTTCTGGTAGAAACAATCGACCGGACAGACCGCCATACAAGGGGCATCCGAACAATGCATACACGCGACCGAGATGGAGCGTTCGCCCGGCTTGCCGTCATTGATCGTAACGACCTTGCGCCGGTTGATGCCCCACGGCACCTCGTGTTCGTTTTTACAGGCTGTGACGCAGGCGTTGCATTCAATGCAGCGTTCGGCGTCGACGAGAAACTTTGCTCTTGCCATTGGTTGGTCTCCTTATGCTGCTGAAATCTTGCAGAGAGTACATTTCGTCTCCTGCATTTGCGTGACCGAGTCATAACCGTAGGTCTGTGCGGTGTTTGTACTTTCACCCAGAACATAGGGGTCGGCACCGTCGGGGTACTTGCTGCGCAAGTCCTCGCCTTCCAAATGGCCGCCAAAGTGGAACGGCATAAAGGCGACGCCCTCGCCAACCCGTTCGGTGACCATGGCCATGACTTTGACCTTGCCGCCTTCGGGGCCTTCGACCCAGACCTGTTTGCCATCACGAACACCCAGATTGTTGGCGTCCCGTGTGTTGATTTCGACAAACATGTCTTGCTGAAGTTCTGCGAGCCAAGGGTTGGAACGACTTTCGTCACCCCCCCCTTCGTATTCAACCAGACGACCGGAGGTCAGGATAATCGGGTAATCCTTGCTGAAGTCCTGTTTCTGGATCGAGGCATACATGGTCGGAAGGCGATAGAATTTGCGATCCTCATATGTCGGGTAATCCTCAACCAGATCACGGCGGTTGGTGTAAAGCGGCTCGCGGTGAACCGGTACCGGATCCGGGAAGGTCCAGACCACGGCACGGGCCTTGGCGTTCCCGAAGGGCGCACATTCGTGGGCGATCGCAACCCGCTGGATGCCGCCGGAAAGGTCGGTCTTCCAGTTGATTTTGCTGGCCTTTTCGTTGAAGTCCGACGGGAACGGCGACATCGACTGTTCGCCGACTTCCTCATCCGCACCCTGTTCGCCCGACGGTTTGGTCAGGCCGCTGGCCGCGGCTGTATCGGTCGCTTCTTCGCCATCATCCGCATTGCCAACATCGCCTTCCTTGACGTCGCCAAGCGAAACACCGGCGACTTTTGCAATCGAGCGGCGTTCGGCGTCGGTCAATTCGCTGTCCCAACCCAGATCAACCAGCATCTGGAAGGTGAATTCGGGATAGCCGTCCTGAATATCACTGTCCTTGCTGTAGACCCCTTCGGCGAGCAGGTTGTCACCGTCACGTTCCACACCAAAGCGGGCGCGGAAGGTCAGACCACCTTCGGAGACACGTTTGGACATGTCATAAAGGTTCGGCGTACCGGGGTGGTTCATCTCTGGTGTGCCCCAGCAGGGCCATGGCATGCCGTAGTAATCGCCATCTGCAGGGCCGCCAACGGCCTGCAAAGTGGTGCGGTCAAAGGTATGCTGGTTCGCCATGTGTTTCTTGATCCGCTCGGGGCTTTGACCCGTATAGCCGACCGTCCACATGCCCTTGTTGAACTCACGCGTGATGCTTTCAACGTTCGGCGTTTCGGAATCGTCCATTTCGATGTTGCGGAACAAGCGATCCGCCCAGCCGAATTTATTGGCGAACTTGGCGATAATAACCTCGTCCGGCAGGCTTTCGAACAGGGGATCAACCACCTTGTCACGCCACTGAAGCGACCGGTTTGATGCGGTGACAGAACCACGCGTTTCAAACTGGGTACAAGCTGGCAGCAGGTAAACGCCGTCGGTGCGGTCATGCAGAACGGCAGATACTGTTGGATAGGGGTCGATCACGACCAGCATATCCAGCTTTTCCATTGCTGTTTTCATTTCCTTCTGGCGGGTCTGCGAATTCGGCGCATGCCCCCACAGCACCATAGCCCGTACCTTGTCGGGGTTGTCCATGTTGTCAGGGTCTTCAAGCACGCCGTCAATCCAGCGCGACACGGGAATACCCGTAAGGTTTTGCAGTGACTTGTCCTTGCCGTCGGCACCTTTGGTCATTGCGAACTGGTTCTTCAGCCAATCGCTGTCTTCACCCCAAACGCGGCCCCAATGTGCCCATGCGCCTGCGGACAGACCGTAATAACCCGGCAATGTGTGGGACAGAACGCCCAGATCGGTCGCCCCTTGAACGTTATCGTGGCCACGGAAGATGTTTGTGCCGCCGCCTTCGGTGCCCATGTTGCCAAGCGCCAGCTGGAGAATGCAATACGCGCGGGTGTTGTTGTTGCCGTTGGTGTGCTGCGTGCCACCCATGCACCAGATTACAGTGCCGGGGCGGTTATTGGCCAAGGTGCGTGCAACGCGACGCAGCTGTTCACCCGGCGCGCCGGTGACGCGCTCGACTTCTTCAGGGGTCCATTTGGCCACTTCGTCCTGAATCTGGTCCATGCCCCAAACACGGGTGCGGATGAATTCCTTGTCCTCCCAACCGTTTTCAAAGATGTGCCACAGAATACCCCAGACCAGCGCCACATCGGTGCCGGGACGGAAACGCACATACTCATCAGCATGGGCCGCCGTGCGGGTGAAGCGCGGATCACAAACGATCACGGGCGCGTTGTTCTGTTCCTTGGCTTTCAGCAGGTGCAGCAGGGAAACAGGGTGCGCCTCGGCAGGGTTGCCGCCGATGATAAAGATCGCTTTGGAATTGTGGATGTCGTTGTAACTGTTGGTCATGGCGCCGTAGCCCCATGTGTTCGCCACACCAGCCACAGTAGTGGAGTGACAAATACGCGCCTGATGATCGACGTTGTTCGTGCCCCAATAAGCGGCGAACTTGCGGAACAGATAGGCCTGTTCGTTATTATGCTTGGCCGAACCGAGCCAGTAGACAGAGTCCGGTCCGCTTTCTTCACGGATGTCCATCATACCATCGCCGATCTCGTTGATCGCCTGATCCCATGAAATGCGCTTCCACTCGCCGCCTTCTTTTTTCATCGGGTACTTAAGACGGCGTTCGCCGTGGGCGTGTTCGCGGACTGCGGCGCCTTTCGCGCAATGCGCGCCAAGGTTGAACGGGCTGTCCCAGCCGGGTTCCTGCCCCGTCCAGACGCCATTGGCGACCTCGGCGATGACGGTACATCCGACCGAACAGTGGGTACAAACGGATTTGATGGTTTCAACCGCACCGTTTACGGCGGTGGCGGCGTTGGCCTGTGTGACCGAACCGGCAGTTGCCGAAATCGCGGCAAGCCCCCCGATGGCCAGACCGGATCCGCGCAGAAACGCACGGCGGTCCACAGATTTTTCAGCGATGTCAGACAGGATGCCGGTCCGCTGGGGGCGTCGCGCAACCCCGTTGGTCTTTTTCCTAAGCATTTTCGTTCTCCCTTGCTTGCTCGGGCATTGCCCTTGCTTGCTTGGTTAATATTGGGGCCTCGGACAGTCGGGCGTCACGCAACCAGTCGTCCTTGGATCGTAAAACAGCGTCCTAGAAGCGGGCGCTGTCGAGGTAGGCGCGGGTGTGCGCCGTGTCTTGCATCTTTTCCGATGTCAGGTCGGCCGGTTTGGCCTCTGCCGCTGATGTGCCTGCGGTTAGCGCCACAGCCGCAGCAGGTGCCGCAGTACCGGCAAATTTTAGAAAATCGCGCCGGCTTGCGCCGTCTTCGGTCTTCTTGGTCATGGGGATGTCTCCCTCCCTTGTGGTGGCGGGCATCCCCGCCGGTTAAACGCGGCCCCGATCAGGCCGCTGTCATTCTGAATGCTTCGCGCTCGATCTCCATGAACGCCCGCCCGACGCTGCCAATCGACGCGTAAAGAACCGAGTTTTTCGCGGCTTCGAGATCGGAAA
This sequence comes from Sulfitobacter geojensis, assembly GCF_000622325.1. Classification (NCBI taxonomy): domain Bacteria; kingdom Pseudomonadati; phylum Pseudomonadota; class Alphaproteobacteria; order Rhodobacterales; family Roseobacteraceae; genus Sulfitobacter; species Sulfitobacter geojensis. The sequence continues at coordinate 80,565 of NZ_JASE01000003.1, read as the reverse complement.
AGAAATGTCCGGCCCAAGGCGCGATATGGCGGTTAAAGAACACTTTCTGGTCGGCCAGATCGGCCGGCGTGGTAAAGCGACCCACGATCATCCCGCCCATCATTTCCATCAAAGACGCGATGTTGTCTTCTGGTTCATAGACATTGGGCGATCGGGTCATCCCGCGTGTCGACATATCGGTGCGCAGGGTCGCGAGCGGTTTTTCGTTAAGGAAACCGGTCAGATAATAGCTGGCGTAAGGCAGCAATTCACCGCGCCCCAAGCCGACAAACAAAGCGTTGAATTCGCTTTCGACCTTTTTGGGTTTGGAAACGCGCGCAACCCGCGACAAACTGCCGATGGCTTTGCCGAGGTCGCTGTCATCGCCTGACAGGGCCGCGCATTGATCAAGTAGCATCTGTCCGGGTGGTCCCGACAGCATCAGCCCGATGAAGTTATACAGATCAGCGCGCAAACGGTCCTCGGATGGGATTTTGATGTCTTCGGCGGCGTTCACGCGGCGCTCTCCTCGATTGTGAATTTCATCCGGCGCGGGCTGGGGGCGATCACCGGTTCGTCCGCCTCGGCCTGCTGAGTTTCGACATACGCAACAGGTTCTTCGACGTCTATGGCGGTGTCGGCCAACACTGCGTCTTCTTCTGGATCTTCTTCAATCACCTCTGGCGGATTTTCACGCTCTTCGGCCTGTCGGGTCATTTCCTCTATGTGTTTCAACATGCCTTTACCAACCTGATAGGCGGTTTGCATGTTCTCCACGACCATTGCGGAATCGGTGAAATCCTCGCCGTAATCAACCAGTGAATCGACATTCGCCAAAACCGGATTTGACCGCCAAAGCACGCGCAAGGCACGCCGGCGGATCCGGTCGGGGACGGCTTTGGCCATGAAGGCCGAAAAATCATCCCCCGCCGTAAGCAGATCGGGATCGGGTAAATTGAGGTCGGCCAAAATTTCCGCATCGGATTTTTCATCCAAAGCAGCCTGCTGTTCTTGCACGGCTTGCTGTTCCAAAGCGGCTTGCGCGGCCTGTTCTTCGGCCTGCACGCCGGCTTTGCGCCTTGCCCAGAAATCAACACGGCCGCTCAATGCACGATCTCCTTGCTTGAAGGCGCACGGTAAACGTCGGATGTCTGGCGGATACGGGCGTCGCCGATACCGTCTTCCTGTTTGTCCACACGGGATTTGTCACGGCGGCGTTTGATGAACACCTCATCCTCGTGATGCAGCTCGACAAAATCACGTATCCACGCAATCAGCCCTTCGGGCATCGGCACTTTTTCGACCAGTTCCTCGCCCGTGTCGGCGTAATCCTGCGCCTCGTAAGGGGAAGCCGTAGCGAGAACCAACTCAAGCGGATGTGCCCCGCCGGTTTCACGCATGACCACATAGATTGCTGGAACCTTGGCGGATAGCCCGTGCAAATAGGCTTCGGTGTCGGTGCGAAAAAGTTCGAGCGGCAGGGTCGCGGCGTGATACTCGACGGTTTCGCCGTCACGGCGCAGTTCTTTCCACGCGGCATTGCCCGCACCGGGCAAGACGGCAACGGCCTGCCAAACGTGTGAAACCCAGCGCGTCACGCCGGGTACCTTACGGATCACGATCCCCAATGGCATCGAAACAGATTTTCGCGGGCTTTTGGTCAACAGACCTCCAGTGTATTCTTTGGCATACTGCAAGTTTGGCTTACCGGGAGGCAAAGGCAAAGTAATTTTTTCCCGTAAAAGGAAACGAGGCGGGCCTTTTGCGGCGCAGAAAAAACCGATTTCGGCGAATTGGACGGCTTATGGACCTGATAGGGCGCTGTAACGCGACTTTCTGCAAAAAGCGGTTCGCGCAAATTTTTTATGATGCAGTCGCAGCATTGTCGGATCGGTGCAACATCTTGAAGAAACACGGTTTACGAGTGGTGCGAATCACGACTAGCCTGACGGGCGCGCGGCTGTTTCGGTCCGCATCGAGAGGGGCTTTGACGTGGCAAAGAAACTGATTTTATGTGATTGTCTCGGGTCTCAGGCCCTGGATGCGGATGCCATTTCACAAGGGGCCGGTCTGGCTTGCTCAAAGGTGTATTCCAACCTTTGCGGGGACCAGATTGATCACGCGGCACAGGAACTTGCGCAGGGGGATGTAATCCTTGCCTGCCAACAAGAACGTCAAAGATTTGAAGAGCTTGCAGAAGAATTAGCGGTCGAAGTGCCAGGGTTCGTCGACCTGCGTGATCGTGCGGGCTGGGGCGAAGGGAATGCCACGCCCAAGATGGCGGCATTGGCGGCAGAAGCGGCAATGTCGGTGCAAACGGGCCGGTCTGTTGATGTGATTTCCGAAGGCACTTGTCTGATCATCGGTGGCGAGGCCGCGTTAAAAGCGGCAGCTGATCTATGCGAGACGCTGGCGGTGACTGTTTTGCTGGGCGACGCTGATCTTGTGCCCACGGATCGGCGGTTTGATTGCGTGATCGGTTCGGTGCGCAGTGCGGCTGGTGCCTTGGGCGGGTTTACTGTAAAATTTGACGCGCTGCAGCAGGTGGTCCTTGGCGGACGCGGCGCGTTTCAACTGACCGCGCCACAAGGCGGCGCAGTGTCGGAATGTGATATAATTCTAGACCTGTCCGGCGGCATCGCAATGTTCCCGGCTCCGGAAAAACGCGAGGGCTATCTGCGCGCCGACCCCAGCCATCCGCCGTCAGTTGCCGCCGCAGTTCTTAGCGCATCCCAGATGGTCGGTACATTCGAGAAACCGCTTTATGTGCGGCTTGAACCCACGATCTGCGCACATAGCCGCGCAGAACAACCCGCCTGTTCCAATTGCCTGAATGTTTGTCCGACCGGTGCCATCACGTCGGCAGGGGAACATGTGGCGATTGACCCGATGATTTGCGCCGGCTGTGGTTCCTGTTCGGCGGTGTGCCCCTCAGGTGCGATCACCTATGACGCACCGCCTGTAGAGACGTTGTTTCGCCGGCTTTCCACGCTTGCGTCGACCTACCGCAAGTCGGGGGGGCAAGGTGCCCGCCTGTTGGTCCATGATGCGATTTTCGGGGTCGAAATGATTGCATTGGCCGCACGTTTTGGCCGTGGGTTGCCCGCAGATGTCATCCCGCTGGAAGTTGATGCGTTGTCGGGTTTTGGCCACGCCGAAATGCTTGCGGCGTTTGGTTGCGGGTTTGAAAGGGTGGACATTCTGATTTCACCCCGGGCTGAACTGGATGTGATTGAAGCGCAGACAGAACTGGCTAAAGCCCTGTCTGGCGGTGACATCATCCGGCTTTTGCAGCCTGCCGACCCTGACGCGTTATGTGCGTTGCTTTACACAGATTTAGATGCGCCTGCGCGCATCGCGCCGATCCTGCCTGTCGGATCACGCCGCCAGGTGACCCGGCTGGCGGCCAAGGCGTTGCAGCCTGATGCGGGTGTTATCGACCTGCCGGAACATGCGCCCTATGGGGCCGTTCTGGTGGATACAGATGCCTGCACCTTATGCCTGTCTTGCGTGTCGCTGTGCCCTTCGGGCGCCTTGGGCGACAACCCTGATATGCCGCAACTGCGTTTTCAGGAAGACGCCTGTTTGCAATGTGGTTTGTGCAGTAATATTTGCCCCGAAAATGCCATCACGCTGAAACCGCAAATGGACCTGAGCGATGCGGCCTTTACCCAGCGGGTGTTGCACGAGGAAGAACCTTTCGCTTGTATTGAATGCGGTGGGCTGTTTGGCGTGAAATCAACGGTTGAGAAGATCACCGAAAAGCTGGCGGGCAAACATGCGATGTTCGCAACCTCTCAGGCCGCGAAGATGATCCAGATGTGCGACAATTGTCGCGTTCAGGCGCAGTTCCATTCAACGAACAACCCGTTTCAGGGGGGCGAACGCCCGCAAGTGCGCACCTCTGACGATTATTTCTCGAAGCGCAAGGATCATTGAGATTGAAGCGGAGCACCAAGATCGGCAGGGCTGATCAGGGCGACAAATCCGACAATCGCGGCGATCTCTTCCAAGGTTACCTCGATTGGGGCGATGGGCGAGGGCAGATTGTCGGCAAAATCCTCCGTCACCTCGGCGACCTGCGTAAACGCGGGATGGGGTTTGCGCAGAAAAAAGGTTTCGAACCGTTCCTGCCAGTCGGGAAAGCCGCGCATCAGCGCGAAGGACGGTGTCGACCCGATGGCCTTCATCCGGTTGGTGTCGTTGACCACATGACACCGCCCGCAGCGTTTCAAACTGACCGCTTCGCCAAGGGCGGCGTCGCCCGTAATTGCCGCGGGCTCCACGGTCGTGGCGTCGCTCAGTTGTGCGCTGAACAGCGGCGTGCCTTGCGGTGCAAATGCTTCGATGGTGCGTTTGCCGATGTCAGACAGCAACCATGCCTCAAAGGTATCAACGGCATCGCCCCCGGTGCCCGACAAATGCCAAAGCGTTTCACCCGCTTTGAAAACCGGCGTTCCGGTCGTGCCAAAAGCGGCATCAGCGGTCCCTGTGACGGGCGTGATACGGATGCCGGTTTTCAGCGAAAAACGTGGCAGCAGATGTTTGAGAAACCCCGTTTCGGACAGGGATGCGGGTGCTTGCAGGGTAAACGCCTTGTCCTGAGCGGAAACAGGGCTGGCAAGCAGACCGGCCATCACGGCGATTTGTTTCAACATTCCATCCGCTCCAATCTTGCGCCCCAGCCTAAGAGCGTTAGGGTCGCAGCGTCAACATTTCAGATAATTCAAGGGGCTATGCCATGAGCGAAGACTTCAACATGTCGATGCGCAAATTTCTCAAACAGGTCGGCGTGACGTCCCAACAAGCGATCGAAGAAGCGATGCGCAAGGCGGGGGATACGTCTGGCAAAACCTATGAGGCCAAAATGGTGCTGACCATTGATGGCGTTGATCTGGAACACGTCGTCATCGGCAAGATTGAAGGTTCCTGAATGTCCCTGACCCGTGAAGATGTCCTTGCCTGTCTGAAAGAAATCAAAGCACCTTCGGGCGTGGATCTGGTAGAGGCCGGATTGGTCCGCGCATTGAACGTGGACGGCACCAGCGTGCGTTTCGTGATGGAGGTCGACAGCCCCGAACCCTTCATGCCAGCCAAAGCCGAAGCCGAGGCGGCGTTAGCGGCCTTGGGTGCCGCGTCGGTGTCGATCGTGATGACGGCGCATAGCAAACCGACACCCCCACCGGATTTGAAAGCGGGCCGCAAGGCCGAACCCGCAGGGCCGGAAAAACTGCCCGGCGTGGACCGTATCATCGCCATTGCCTCCGGCAAGGGTGGCGTGGGAAAATCCACCGTTGCGGCAAATCTCGCTTGTGCCTTGGCAGCCGAGGGATGGCGTGTCGGCATGTTGGATGCGGATGTTTACGGCCCGTCGCAGCCGCGGATGCTTGGCGTATCCGGTCGCCCGCAAAGCCCTGATGGCAAACTGATTTTGCCGCTGCGCAACTATGGCGTAACGATGATGTCGATCGGGTTGATGACGAACGATGATCAGGCTGTGGTCTGGCGGGGGCCCATGTTGATGGGCGCCTTGCAGCAGATGTTGACGCAGGTGCAATGGGGTGCGCTGGATGTGCTGATCGTCGATCTGCCGCCGGGCACCGGCGATGTGCAAATGACGCTGGCCCAAAAGGCGCAGCTGGACGGGGCAATCATTGTGTCGACGCCGCAAGATGTGGCGTTGCTGGACGCCCGCAAGGGGATCGACATGTTCAACCAGATGGGCACGCCAATCATCGGGATGATCGAGAATATGAGCACCCATATCTGTTCGCAATGCGGACACGAAGAACACGTGTTCGGCCACGGCGGCGTGAAGTCGGAGGCGGAAAAGTTGGGCGTGCCTTTGCTGGCTGAAATCCCCCTGCATCTGGACATACGGATGGCGGCGGATGGGGGGGCACCGATTGTGGTTTCCAAACCCGATAGCGTGCAGGCGCAAGCGTTTCGTACCGTCGCCAAATCCCTGATCGAGATGGGCAAGGCATGACCGCACCCAGCTTTCCACCATTGTTCAGCGGGCTTGCCGTCGAGGGGCAGATCGATCCGTTCGATAAGGCCTGTGTCGAGGCGGCGCGGGGCTGTGATGCCGGATTGGTGGTTTACAATCTTGGTGCCAATACTTTGCAGGCCGCGTTGGTTTTTGCGCCTGATGTTGTGTTGGCGGATGCCATGGCGATGATGCCCCTGTGTGGCGTCGGGTTTCAGAACGCATTGGGCGCTTTGGCCCCGCCGGAAGTCGCGGTACATCTGGATTGGGCTGGAGGGTTACGGATTAACGCGGCATCCTGCGGACGTTTGCGCGTTGCGGCGTCCGGGCGCGATCCTGCGGCAGAGCCGGACTGGCTTGTGATCGGCTTGGAACTGCCCCTTTGGCCGACCAGCGATGCGCCCGGCGAAACACCTGATCAAACAGCACTTTATGCCGAAGGTTGCGCCGAAGTGGATGCGGTGGACTTGCTGGAATCCTGGGTCAAACACACGCTGGTTGGCATCAACACATGGCAAGACGAAGGCGTCGCACCCTTGCATAAAGAATGGCGTGGGATCGCCCATGGGATTGGCGAAGACGTTGAAATTTTCGGGGAAACCGGCACCTTCTTAGGCGTAGATGAAAAATTCGGGATGCTCTTGCGCCGCGAGGATACCACGCGCCTGATCCCGTTAACTGATGTATTGGAGGGCTCATAAAATGATGCTCGCACGTGCGATCCATTTTGACGAAAGCGACATGAATGTTTTTCACAAACCTGCGCGCACCGGTGAATGGTGTATCGCTGGGGGGTTTGAGTTCTCCAATTGGTCGCAGGCTGATCTAAGTGGCAAGGCGCGGCAGGCATTCTCGAACGGTTGGCTTGGCGTTGAAACATTCGGTCGTGTGACGTTTGTTGCCGTGACCCAGATTGAGCCCGCCGAATTCGAAATGCTGAGCACCGCCCTCGCTGAGCATTTCGTTCAGATGTATGGTGCCCCTTCGGTCGAGGCCGCGGCGCAAGTGGCGCAAGACGAGCTGCGCCATATGGTTGAGCTGTGCGACGATCAGGAACCCAATACGCTGCTGACCGTGGCACGGGAACTGACCGAAGCAGGTGTAAAAGAGAGCTTTCGCATGATCGAACCGCGCGACGCGGGGCTGGATCAATTCGCAATCCATGGGTCATTGGACGAAGAACCTCATCGCCATTAGGTTGCATTTTGGGGGTCGATTACGTGGGTTGGCCCGGAGCTGCATTAAAACTTCAGTGTAATTGATCCCGGCACTATCAAAGGTTTCACCAAAAGGCTGAAACACTTTGGCCAGTGGATGGATAAAGGCCCGCGCGCGCCGAAACGCTGAACCCTTTTGACTGTTGGGTGCTTCGCCCGGCCAGGGGGCGAATAGCAAACGCGTGAAGCTCGCGCGGTAGGAGAGCGGTTCGCAGCGCATGCACGCAGAGTGTTCAGCATGTGCAATACCGCCACGGTCCTTACATGCAGCGGAAGAATAGTTCTTTCTTGTTGCTAGAGTCCTCTAATCCGCATATCAACTCAAGATAGAAGACCAGCGTTTTGGGTGGCTAAACGCCTATAAATCAAGCGCCGTTACCAAATGTTAAGATTGTGAGTGTGCAGTGGCTTCACGGTTGGAGATTTTACTCGTCGTTGTAGGCTTGGCGCTGACGGGCATTGTTTGTTTTGTAAATATCCAGAACAACACAGAACTGGCAGAACAGGAATTCCAGCGTCTGGTCGACGAAAGCGCCGAGGCGCTGAGCGAGCGGATGAAAGGGAATCTGCAAACCGTGCGGGGCACAGCGGCCTATATCTCGGCCTCTGACGATGTGACCCTGACTGATTTCAAAAACTATGTCGACGCCCTTGAGATCGAGACGCGCCTGCCCAGCCTTATGGGACTTGGTTATGTTGTCGAAGTTCCAGATGCCGAACTGGACGCGTTTGTCAGCGCCCAGCGGGCGGCAGGGCGTCCGGATTTCGAGATCCGTCGCAGGTCAGACCGCGATCTGCATACGATTATCAAATATATCGAACCTGTCGGAGAAAATTCAAACGCAAAGGCTGTTGGTCTGGACCTGAGTTTTTCAACTGAGCGCGCCGAGGTTCTGACACGAGGGCGCGAGACCAACCAGGTCCAGATGACGCCGCCCGTACAGTTGGTGCAGGAGGACAAGACGCGACCGGGTTTTGTGACCTACATGCCGATATTTTCGAAAGCTAATGGAACAGGCGCGCCCGCAGTTTTCAAGGGGTGGGTGAACGCCCCGTTTGTGGCTGACAACCTGCTACAGGGGCTGACCCTGAGCCAGGGTCAGCTGTATGCGCTGCAAGCGTCCGATGTTTCCACTGTGCAAGGCAACGTGCCGATTTTTGACGGTTTGCCAGACATAAGCGAACGGGGCAAATTTTCGCTGACCCGTGAAATGCATCACTTCGGTCGAACCTGGATGCTGACTTTTAACAGTACCGACAGATTTGATACGTTGGTCAAATCTTATCAACCGCTCACCTTTCTTATTGAGGGGCTGGCGCTGACAGCGTTCCTTTTGCTGGTGCTGCGCCATATACAGGAACGCGCGGAACGTTTGCGCGACACCGCACGCCAAAGCGCCCGTCAGGCCGAAGCGCGCGCCGAAGAAAACCGTTCGATCGTCGAAAATGCGGTGATCTCTGTATTGGTACTTGATGCCAACGGTACGGTGCTGGTTGCCAATCAGGCGGCACGTAAATGCTTTGGCTTCACGGATGCCGAAATGAACGACAAGTCGTTTGATGCATTGGTCACTGAAATTGCTGATCCTGAAGGTAGTCATAACGCAGTCGGAAAAACCAAAACCGGTCAGGTTCTTGAGTTGGACCTGCATTGCAATAAGTGGCGCACCAGCGAGGGTGAACAACGAACGACGGCCATTATTCGCGATCTTACCGACCAGAACAAAGCCGAGCGGGAGTTAAAACGCCATAAATCGCTAAATGATATGGCATTGCAAGGGTCGGAAATCGGGGTGTTCGATGTGGATCTCAATACAGGCATGTCGGATGTTTCCGAAACCTGGTGTCGCCTTATGGGCTTTGACGGGGACTGCAATGGTATGGACACCCAGCAGAATTTTCTGGAACGGGTTCATCCGGACGACCTGATATTGCTCAAGGATGCGGACCAGCAGTGTATCGACGGTCTGACAGAACGATCCACTGCCGAATACCGGTTGAAATCTCTCGATGGAAACTGGCGTTGGATGCGTTCGGACGCAGTGGTTGTTGAACGTGACAAAGACGGCAAGGCGCTGCGCCTTATCGGTACGCAGACAGATGTGACCGATTTGCGTCGGGACAGAATTGCGCTGGAAGCAAGCGAACGGCAATTCCGGCAGGTTCTGGCAAGTGCACCGATTGGCATGGCTTTGATGAACGACAGCGGTAAATTCACCGGTGTGAACAAAGCCTTTTGCCAACTGACGGGACGCGAAGAAAGCGAATTGGTTAACGGCGTGGACCTTGCAGAGTTGATGCCGGACGAAGATCGCAAAGTACTTTACCGGACAATTGCGCAGATGATGGAGGATGGGAGTTCATCCATCTACACCGCAGAACATCGCATTCTGGGCAGCACGGACGAGGAACGTTGGGGGTTGGTGAACGTTTCATGGAGCTTTGACAGGAACGCCCGCAGCAACTTTTTCATTGCCCAGATTATTGATATTACGGATCAGAAAAAGCTGGATCTGGTAAAGAACGAATTTGTGTCGACGGTGAGCCACGAATTGCGCACGCCGCTTACGTCGATCAAGGGTGCGCTGGGGCTTTTGACGGCGTCCAAAGGCAGCAATCTGACCAGCGGTCAGGAACGACTGATTGAAATTGCAGAGTCAAACGCCGGCAGGTTGACAGACATCGTTAACGATATTCTCGACCTCGAGAAAATTTCTTCCGGTGAGATTTCATTCGAATTTGATGAACTGGATCTGGCAGAAGTCATTGAGAATGCTGCGCTGGAAATGGCACCTTTTGCCACCACGCACGAAAGTTCGCTGCGCGTGGATATGCCCGAAGATACGCTGAGCGTGCATGCCGATATGGGACGCACCAAACAGGTTCTCGCCAATTTGATTTCCAACGCTTGCAAGTATTCGGACCCGAACAGCGAAGTTCTGATCAAGGCAGAGCGGCTTGATGACATGGCGATTATCTATATTCAGAATACCGGCCAAGGCGTGCCGGAAAGCTTTAAGAGCCGGATATTCAAAGCGTTTTCGCAGGCGGACAGTTCGGACACACGTGCCAAAGGCGGCACCGGGCTGGGCTTGAACATTTCGCGCCAGATCGTTCTGCGTCACGGCGGGCAGATCGGGTACGAAAGTATCGCGAACGGCGTCACTGTTTTCTGGTTCACAATGCCTCTCACCGAAAACGTGCTGAAATCTGAGCCGCAGGTTCACCACACCCGTGATGCCAACGCCAACGGCAAGCTCTCCGTATTGCATGTCGAAGATGACCACGACTTTGCTGAAATTGTTGCTGAAGCGCTGGATGATTTTGCTGAGGTTTCGCACGTTAAATCCATTGCCTCTGCGCGACAATTTATCGGGACCGACCCTGTGGATGTGGTGATCCTTGATTGGGGGCTGCCTGACGGTGATGCAGATCAATTGTTAGAGGATATTTTGAGAGCTCAACCGGATGTGCAGATCATTGCCCTGTCCGCCGACGCCGAGCGCGAAAACGATCCGAGATTGGTCGCCAATATGATAAAAGGCCGGACCGACCTTGCGACAGTTGCGGCCGAAGTTAACCGGTGTCAGGCATTGGCGTCTTGAGGGTGGCGATGAAGAAATGTGCAAATGTGGTATGCTCGCCATATTAATGCCGCCTTTACCATTCACATTACCCGAGAATTGAATTGAATTGTCGTGCTGGACAGGATCTCTGTAGCGCACCGGCTGGAAAGACGAGGGTAAGACCGTGCCATCGGTTAAACTGAAAAGCGACACCACGAAGGCTGCATTCATTGGTTGTGGATTGGCCGCAGGATGGTACGGAGCCTCTTCGATAATGCTTTCCGGACTCGCTGGTAATATCGTGCCCGCGGCAGGGGCGATTGCCCTGGCGGCGGGTATCCCTGCATTCTTGCGCCGTGATACTTCCGCGGAAAAGTCGGGCAATGCGCAGTCATTAATCCTCAAGCAGCTCGATGCGATGAACAAGCATGCGGGCATCAACGTCGTTGATAACAACGGCCGGCTTACCGAAGTAAATGATCACTTGCTGGAGCTTAGCGGATATACACGCGAAGAGATCGTCGGAAAAAGTGTCAAAGTTTTGTATGATCCATCATCTGTGGCTTTGGCCGATATGATCCACACCAATCTGGAACGCGGCATCCCTTGGCAGGGCCAAACCCAGCTACGGCGCAAGGATGGCAGTATCCTTGTAACCCAGGCCACAGTGATACCGCTGTTTGACAATGACGGAAACTGGACGGGCTCGATTTCCGCGCGCACAGATGTGACCGAAACCAGCACAGTACTGGCCGAACGTCATTCAGCCCAAACCCTGAATGAACTGCGCGACGATATCTGGATCATCGATGCGGAGACTGAAAAGTTCAGCTATATGAACAGCTCCGCAAAGAAACGGATGTTGTTGTCGCATGACGAATATCTGGACGAAACTCTTGCCGAGTTCAGCCGCGCGCATGAAGTTGAAGGTGTGTTGCAAGCCTGTCGCGCGTTGCGCAATGACGGTGAAATGCTGACCCAGTTCGAATCAAGCCTGATGGGCACGCCGATGTATGTCAGCATCAAGTTTTTGCCCGACAGCCGTGGGTCCGGACGCTATCTGATTGTGTTTAACGATGTCTCGCATCGTTTGGAGCAGGAGAAGCGCAAGTCGGCGTTTATCTCTACAGTCAGCCACGAGTTGCGTTCCCCATTGACGTCCATCAAGGGTGCGATGGGGCTGTTGTTGTCCCGTTCTGCCGGTGAACTGCCCGACAAGGCGCAAGCTTTGTTAGAAATCGCTCATCGCAACGCAGACCGGTTGATCCTGATTATCAATGACATTCTGGATCTGGATAAAATTTCCAACGGTCAAATGGATTTTGACATTAAAGAAGTCGATCTGGTCGACCTGTTGGAAGAAGCGAACAACGCGAATGCCATGTTGCAGCAGCGGTTTGGTGTCAATGTCACGCTGAACGGTGCCGACGAACCGGTCCTGTTCAAGACCGATCCAAACCGGTTTATTCAGGTTCTGACCAACCTGATGTCGAATGCCTATAAATTCTCGCCTCCCAACGGTCGTATCGTTTTGGATATTTCAGACCTTGGTGAGCAGGTCCGCATTTCTGTGACGGATGAAGGGCAGGGGATCCCCCTGGCCGAGCAGGGCAAAATATTTGATCGCTTTGCGGATATGACCAACTCCGATCGCGCTACCAAGGGTGGTACCGGTCTGGGGTTAAGCATTTGTAAAGCTATTGTAGAAAATCTTGGCGGGACCATCGGCTTTGATACGGAAGAGGGGTCTGGCACCACCTTCTACTTCAATCTGCCGAAGGCTGTGCCAAATCTTAGGGCAATTGATGAAGACGACGTCAAGCGCATAGCATAATCAGGAGACCCTCGAATGATCAAACTTTTGCACGTAGAAGATGACGCGGATATCCGCGAAATCGCTGAGATGGCGCTAAGCCTGTCGGGTGAATATGACGTAGTGCAGTGTGAGACAGGCGAAATCGCCCTTGCTTATGTCGAGAATTATACACCCGATGTGATCCTGCTGGATATGATGATGCCCGGAATGACCGGTCGCCAGACATTGGAAAAGATGCGCGAGAAGCCGGAGTTCGCGGATGTGCCGGCTATCTTTATGACCGCCCGTGCACAGCATGCCGAGATTGACGAGCTATTGGCGATTGGTGCGGCAGATGTGATCAGCAAACCTTTCGATCCGATTGCACTGGGTGATCAGATCAAGCAGGCAATGGAAAAGGCGCGTCTGACCCAGGCGGCCTGAGGCGTGGGTTAACTTCCCGCTTATTTCCCAAGACTATTGTTAGAGTGGCCCGCGCAAAGCGGGCTTTTCTTGGTTCAAGGGCATGATTTTATAACCGAACTGCAAATCGGGTTCGTTGGCTGGAGGTGGCAACGTGTAAACCACCGCCACATCCGTGAATGCGCGACCAGCTGACCACCGGCGCTTTGGCTTTGTTCAAGGGTTGGACAAATCACCTGGCATGAGTGTCGAAAGCTGATCGGATCCGCCGGTGCGTCGCACGTGCAATTCTAAATTGAGATGGTGCAGCCTCTGTACAAGCTGCAAGGCAAGTTCCGATCAGCTGTCGCCGATCAGATTCTTGCTAAGCGTCAGGAAGTTCCCGAGCAGTTTCATCAAGCCTGCGGGAAGGGTGATCAACTCGCCCTCGGGGCTGCGCAGATGCGAAATGATTTCGTTTTCACAGTCACGTGCCGCCTGTCCAAGCTCGTCAAACCCCAGAGAACCCGCGCTGCCGGCAATTTGGTGCAAAACAGCTTTGGCCGCGTCCAGATGGCCAACAACCTCGCCCGCTACCTTGCTTTCCCAAGCAGCAAGCACGTGATGGGCAATTGTGCCCTGCCGGTCTTTCAACATGTCCAGAAAACGTTGTTGAATGCGTTCGATGCCGGGCAACATATCTGCGATATCCTTCATGCCCGCTGCTCGGCGATCCAGAAGTCCGTCAAGGACCGTTCATGCGCTTCGCTTGCCGCTTCGGCGGATGTGTGGGCCGCTGCCACAGCTTCCATCACCGAGTTCTCTGACTTCCAGATCAAACGGATCGCTTCGCCCGCACTGACCCGCACATAAAGCCGTTGCGCCGAATTGTCATAAAGTTCGGTGCGCGACAAAGACAGGTTCACCGCGTCCATCAGGGCCGTCATATTCGGGCGCCAGCCGCTTTCTGTGACGCACACAAACGTGCCACTCCCGGCGTAGGACATCAGAAACTGGTGGCCTGCCAAAGTATCGGAAATCACCTCTGCCACGTCGGAAACGAGGCTGTAGAATTCAAACGGCGACATGGCCTGATGGTGTTCTTCGATCTTGCGGATCGTGAAGGCAAAAGTGGTCGATCCGAACAATGCACCGCGCGAAAGCTGCGCGACATAGTTTTGCATCGCCATGTATTCAATCACATTATCAACGTCATAGATCGAAATCGGTTCGTGCAGCTCAAGCGCATTTTCCGGTGCGTCGGGCTGTGTCGGTGCCGAAATATTCTGCGTTGCGAAAATCTTGCGGGTGCGTGACTGGCGTGCTTGCACCAACCCTTCAACCAATCCAAGACGTGCACGCAGTTCGGGCACTTCAAACGGTTTGGTGACATAATCGGTTGCACCAGCGGAAAATGCCGCGTCCACATAACGCTTGTCCGACATCGCGGTCAGCATCAATATCGGCGTGTCGGCATATCTCGTCGAGGCGCGCACATGTTTGGTTAAGGTGATGCCGTCCATCTGGGGCATCTGGATATCGAAGAGAAAACAGTCGAAAGCATCAGGTTTAGAAGACGCCAGCAATTCAAGCGCTTCGGGACCGGACATGGCAGTCGTGAGCTCGTGTTCACCAATCGCGGTCACAAACTGGTCCAGCAGCTCTAGAATAATTGGATCATCATCGACCGCTAGAATTTTCATTTTCTTCTCCGTTGCCTGTGTCCGCCGTACTGGCGGGGGCAGGTGTCCTAATCTCTATCCTCAACTTGGAGGTGAAAGATGGCCAAATTTGGGCGTTTTGAAACAATCCTTCAAAAACATGCAGATTGTCATGGAATTCGCCAAAGCCACCTGTTCAGATTTCCTGCGTAAGCCTGTTGTCTAACCTTGCGAACAGGTCGTTTTCTTCGTCCTGTGTTAGATTGTGGATGTTGCCATCGTTAGACAAACATTCCCGCAGCTTGTCGCTTGCCGACAGATTCGACCACATGCGTTGGCTGGAAACGGCCCGAATATGACAGGTTGGTGGCACCGGAACACCGGTTTGGGCAAAATCCCAATCGGCTTTCAGGCGCTCTTCGAATGCCTTTGTCAGGGCGTCGTGGTCAAGGCGCTTGCGCTCCATGATGCTGCCGAAAAATTTACCGCTGCCGACATAGGAGAGCCTGAAATTGTAGTCAGCCATTGTCGCGACGGCGGCCGTTGCAATTGTCTGCAGGCATTTGCGGAATGCCGGCGCGCGTACGGTGCGATAGATGCCGCGCATGCCGGAAATGTTTACGGTAAACATCGTCATCGCAAAGCACCCTGCATTGCACCGCAGCAGTTCGTTTTCATGGGCCAGAATGTTTGACACGCCGTCGACTTTCAAATCGACAGGTTCTTCGAATTTCAACTTCAACTGCTCGCTGAGGGTACTCATGGTGTGCTGCGCCTGGGCGAGGCTTTTGTTCAGCAACCCGGCCATCACCACCCGTCCGGTCAACTCCTCGGGCTTGAGCGGCTTGTTGATAAAATCCGTTGCACCGGCTTCGAAGGCCCGCGCCATCAAACCGACTTCATTGCTGCCAGTGATCATCAGGATCGGCGTTGCGCTACATTGCGTCGTCTGGCGCAAAAGCTCGCACATCTGGATGCCGTCCATGCCGGGTAACATGATGTCCAGAAGGATGCAGTCAAACGGCTCTTTTGATTTGTGCAAGGCTTCCAGCCCGCTTTCGGCCGAAGCGTACATGTGAAGGTGATACCCCTTGTCTTCCTTCAGGGTGTCAGCCAGCAGATCCAAAATTACGGGATCATCATCCACTACCAAAATACGCATTGCTGTCGTTTCCTATCTAAGGGCGGTGCTCGTTATCGGTTCGCCATTGTTTATCGTTCCATAGAAGCTGACATCCTCGGCAAATGAATGTTCTGTTTGTGGAAACATTAAGACAACTTCTGATGGAATAAGGCGGAAGTCGTTCATTTTCCGGTAATCGCCCAGAAAAGGCATAGTCTTTTCACAAAATTGTCTAGATTGTGCGGGAGTGTCTAAAATCAACTTATGGTGTTGGAGTGATGAATATGAGAGTGCTGGCTGTCGATGACGATCCGGTTATCCTGGATTTGCTGCAAGTGATCTTGCGGCAAGAGGGTCATGAAACAGTTGTTGTCAGATCAGGCTCTGCTGCTTTGGACCTGCTTGCACCTCCTGACGAGCGCTTCGATGTTTTGGTGTTGGACATCACAATGCCGGAAATGGATGGCGTCGAGTTATGTGGCCGCATTCGAAACCTTCCGCTTTACGCCCATTCGCCAATCATCATGCTTACAGCAATGTCCGATAGCCACTCGATCGAGACAGCATTTTCGGCGGGCGCAAATGACTACATCACCAAACCGTTCGACGTGAAAGGTATTGGCCCCAGACTGCAAGTTGCAGAACGCATGATGGCTGAAAATCGCAAAGCTCTGGATGTGGGGCCGATGGTGCCCAAACCCTTGGAAATGAAAGGCGAACACGACATTGCCTTTGAAGACGCGGCGCTGATTAATGGGGTGGACCATCATACAGACGAGTTTTCCCTTGGGAACTACCTGTCGACAATGGAAAAGCATCGTGTCGAGCAATCATCGGTTTTTGCCGCACATATTTGTGCGTTCGACAGATTGTACGAGAACTGCACAAAGCAAGAGTTGCAGATCATTCTGAAAGAAACATGGATCGCGATTGCAGCGGCCGCAGATCATGCGCGCTTTTTGGGGGCATATGTCGGGTCGGGAAACTTCATTCTGATTACGACCTCAGAAATCCAAGACGAATGGAACGGGCTGGAACTTTTGATCGAAGCAAATCTGGCGTGTTCGGAACCGCTGAAGAAAGCGAACCTGACATCTTCGGTCAGGGTTTTGCTCGGGCGGCCTTTTCGTCCCAATGCAAGCAAGACCAAACGTGTAAAGCCCACCTTTGATCGTGCCCGTCTTTTGCTGCAGAAACGTTTGGAAATGGAATCAGACGCCGGTTAATCAAACCGGGTCGATTCGGGCGACATGGGCCGCCCTTCAGACCGGCCAAAACCCGAGCAGCAGCCTGTTGCCTACATTGAAACAGCGCCTTGCCGTCGTCGGCGTTGCTTCCCCTTTCAACTTGTCAAGCGTCTGCGGCCGTCAGGCTTCTGGACTGGTCAGCCGTAAAACGTTTTGCGGGTGGGCTGTTTCGGCGCCCCCAATATCCGAGTAAAAGAATCGGAATTGACAAGCCTTACTAAATCAATCAGGTTTAACAGCAAGCCAAGCAACCTGTTCAAGGCAGCCAGGATCCCCGGACTTGAACAGGTGATGTTTTGGAACAGAAATTTTACAGAGACGACAATCCAGTGAATGCGACCCTGAAGTTAAACACCTCAAACATGGCTACGATGCTGGCCTCCTCCGGTCTTGCCCGACATGGCGATAAATCCATGCGTGCGGCCCTTCGGTTGGGGGTGGCGTCATGAATATGATAACGCCAAAACCCAAGGCGCAGGACCCACTGTCGCATGATGCGCGTACCCTGATAGGGGCCGGCGATCAGGCGAAAATCGTTCTGGACGGTGTGGTTTACGTGCTGCGGATCACGCGGGCGGGCAAGTTGATCCTGACAAAATGACCGTGCACTCAGATTTCCCGGCTCAACCCCGAACAAACCCGCGCGGCGCAGCCCCGGTCGGCATGATTCACGAACTTCCGCCGCTTGAAGCCACCGCAATCCTGTTTTTGCGGGTTTGGTGTCAGGGCGGCTTGGCCCGCGATACGATTGCTGCGGATTTCGCCAGCGTCACTGCCAAACCCAAAGCTGCACAGGCGCTGGCCGACTTCGATGCGCTGATGCGTCTGGTTCTGTCGCAGTCGCGCCGCACATTAATGCGCCATGACTGCAAGTGTTCCTGTTTTGGCGGGGACGAAAGCGCCTTTGCGAATATGATCGCTGCGGCGGCGATGGCGGATGCGGACGAAGCGATGCTGTTTGCCACTACGCTGCTCAAGGCACCCGCCGCATATGAGGCCGTGCGCCTTGCCCGCGCCCTTGCGCATCCTTTCCTGTGCCTTGCGCGCAATTCCTTAAATCCTGTCGCACCCGTTGGATCGCAGCGGGTTCATTAATCAGAAAGAAACCTTATGTCCCGATTGCTGTTTGCTGCATTTGCTACAACCGCGCTCTGTGCCCTTCCTGCCTATGCCGTGGAAAAAGAGGCCGTATTGACGACCTACGCCGATATTGCCGCCGCAAAATACGACGACAGCCTGATCGCGGCGAAGTCCCTGCAAGACACGATTGAGGCCTTCCTTGCCGCCCCGTCTGACACAACCCTCAAAGCCGCGCGCGCGGCGTGGCGGGAGGCGCGGGTGCCATATATGCAGACAGAGGTGTACCGTTTTGGCAATCCGATGGTGGATGATTGGGAAGGACGCGTGAATGCATGGCCTCTGGATGAGGGTCTGATTGATTACGTCGATGCGACCTATGGCGGGGCGACGGACGAAAACGCCTTTGCCGCGCTAAACGTAATTGCAAACCCCAGCTTTACCCTTTCCGGTCAAACGGTTGATGCCAGCCGGATCACGCCCGCGCTGCTGGCAGATACCTTGCAAGAAGCGGACGGGGTCGAAGCAAACGTCGCAACCGGATATCACGCGATCGAGTTTTTGTTGTGGGGTCAGGATCTGAACGGCACCGACGCAGGTGCCGGCGAACGGCCGTGGACGGATTACGCCAGCGGAGCCTCCTGTACCGGCGGAAACTGCGACCGCCGTGCCGCATATCTGCGCGTTTCAACCGCACTGCTTATCGACGAACTGGCGTTCATGTCAGCGGCTTGGTCAGAGGGCGGCGCAGCGCGCGACGCGGTTCTGGCCGATGACACGAACGGCATTTCGATGATGCTTACGGGCATGGGGTCTTTGTCTTACGGTGAACTTGCCGGTCAGCGCATGAAGCTGGGCGTGTTGCTGAATGACCCCGAAGAGGAACACGACTGCTTTTCCGACAACACCCAGTACAGTCATTATTATGACGGCATCGGCATCCAGAATATCTATCAGGGCAGCTACACACGCCTTGACGGTACGACGGTGTCCGGTCCTTCGCTAAAAGAGTTGCTGAACGAAACCGATCCGGCCATCGCGGACCAGTTGGAAACCGACATCGCCGCCTCCGTCACATCGTTGAAAGACATTGTTACCGCGACTGAAAACGGCATGGCGTATGACATGATGCTGGCACGTGGCAATGCAACGGGCGAGGCATTAATCCTTGGGGCCGTCGACACGCTTGTTGCGCAAACGCGATCTATCGAACGCGCTGTTACCGCGCTCAAGTTAAATGCAATTGAACTGGAAGGGTCCGACAGTCTTGATGCGCCCGACGCCGTGTTCCAATAAGGTCGCAGGATGGGTATTGCAGGATGCGATACCCGTGCCTTTTCAACGCATCCTCTTCGCGACAACAGAAAGCTGACCCCCGTTGATGCCACGCTTGTGCTGCCCTGCATTCATGCTGACCCTTGCCATCGCCGGTGCGGGTTCCGCAATGGGGGATACCGTCGCGCTGACCCGTGATCTGGTGCAGCCCCATTTACAGGTGGTGCCGCGCACGGCGCAGGAAACCACCCGTATCGCCAAAGCCGTCGCGCCGACCACTGATTTTAGCGGAGCCGAGCCGTTTGAGACAAACAGTGGTGGCGGCGCGACTGTGCGGGCACGCGACAATGCCGATGCGTTTTCTCTGGTTTCGGGTAACGCCCCATTTGAACGTCAGCTTGATTTCCAACTGGGCAATGGCCTGTTTACCAAAATCTGGGTGTCTTCGCCGTCTTCTACGCTGGCCTCTGACGGGTTGGGTCCATTGTTCAATGCCCGCTCTTGCCAGTCCTGCCATCTGAAAGACGGGCGTGGCCATCCCCCCGAAGGACCGGATGACAGCGCGGTTTCGATCTTTTTGCGGGTTTCTGTCCCTGTCGAGGGAACAGAGCATATGAGTGCGATCGAAAGCTATCTGCATGCGCTTGATCCCAACACTGAACGCACAGCGCCAGATCCAGTTTACGGTGGCCAGTTGCAGGACTTTGGTGTGCAGGGCCATGCCGCAGAATATAGTTTCGGCGTTACCTACAAGGAAACCGAGATCGCCCTTTCTGACGGGGAAACCGCGTCCTTGCGCCAGCCAAGTTACCGGGCGGCGAATCTGGGGTATGGTCCTCTTGCCGAGGGCGCGATGTTGTCGCCAAGAGTGGCCCCACAAATGATCGGTCTGGGTTTGCTTGAGGCGATCCCTGCACAAGACATCCTTGCGCTGGCAGACCCAGAAGATGCCGACGGTGACGGGATTTCCGGTGTGGCACAGGTTGTCTGGTCCCATGAATATGACCGCCCGATGTTGGGCCGCTTTGGTCACAAGGCCGGTCAGCCGACGATCCGGCAACAATCGGCAAGCGCCTTTGCCGGTGACATCGGCATCTCCAGCACGTTGTTCAATACGCCAGCCGGCGATTGCACTGCTTTGCAAACGAAATGTAGGGCTGCGCCGGACGGCAGCACCGGCACCGACGCGTTGACTGAAATCAACGACGAAGGGCTTGATTTCGTCACCTTTTATTCGCGCAATCTCGCTGTGCCTGAACGCCGGGATGTCGATGATCCGGTGGTGCTGCGCGGAAAAGAGGTGTTCTACCAAACCGGCTGCACCTCGTGTCATGTCCCTAAATTTGTCACCGAACGCCTTGCCGAGCAGCCGGAGCAGAGTTTTCAATTGATCTGGCCTTATAGCGATCTCCTGCTGCACGATATGGGGGAGGGGCTGGCCGATAAGCGTCCCGAAGGGCGCGCAAACGGGCGCGAATGGCGTACGGCGCCGCTGTGGGGCATTGGATTGACCGAAACAGTGAGCGGCCACAGTTACTTCCTGCATGACGGACGGGCGCGATCCCTGTTGGAAGCTGTCCTGTGGCACGGTGGAGAGGCAGCAAACCAACGCGATGCGGTAATCGACATGCCCGCCGAAAGCCGTGCTGCATTAATCCGCTATCTGGAAAGCCTATGAAGTACGTCATTGCCCTCATCACCTGCTTGGCCGCTGCTCCTGCATTTGCGGATGTTGCGCAGACTGTGGATCAACATATTCTGCCAGGCTACGCCGCCTTTGACAGTGCCGCCGCTGATCTGGCGACTACCGCGCGCGAAGATTGCAGCATTCAGGCGGTGCAGCCCGCGTGGCACACTACATTTGATGCTTGGATGCAGGTCAGCCATCTGCGGTTCGGTCCGGTTGAAGAAGCAGGCAGATCCGTGAGTATTGCCTTTTGGCCGGACACACGCGGGGCAGGGCGGCGCGCGCTTGCTACATTGATCGCGGACGGCGATCCGGTGATTGATACCCCTCAGGGCACTGCACAGATTTCGGTTGCAGCACGCGGCTTGGTTGCCTTGGAGTATCTACTTTTTGATGCCCAATTTGCCGATGCGGGACCCTACGGCTGCGCCTTGATCCGTGCGCTGACCGCCGATCTTGCGGTGATGGCGCGGGAAACACATGACGCATGGGTTACGGGATATGCCGACGTTTTGCGCACTGCGGGGGCTGTGGGGAACCCTGCGTTTCTAACGGCGCAGGAAGGCACACAGATCCTTTTCACCAGCCTGATCACGGGATTGGAATTCACAGCAGATCAACGGCTTGGTCGCCCGATGGGGAGTTTCGAACGCCCCCGTCCCAAACGCGCAGAAAGCTGGCGGGCAGGGCGCAGCCTGCGCAATGTGGTGTTGTCGTTAGAGGCGCTGCGCGACCTTGCGCGCCATCTGACACAGGGCGATGCGCCGCACACGCTTGCCGCTTTCGACAAGGCGCTGGGATTGGCCGCTGATCTCGACGATCCAACGCTGGCCACCGTTTCAAACAGCCAGGGGCGGTTCAGGATCGAAGTCTTGCAGCAATCTGTCGACGAGATCCAAACCGCTGCCTTGACTGAAATTGGTGCAGCGCTCGGTGTGGCACCGGGGTTCAATTCTGCGGATGGGGATTGAATGCGCACGCGACGCGGCTTTATCGCTTCCGTTCTGGCAACGGCGGGCCTGCCTGCGCTGACATGGGCCGATGTGGGCGGTCCGTCTTACCTCGCGGCAGCGCGCGCCCGAGATGGCGCGTTTGTCCTGTGCGGGCTGACCCCGACCGGACAGGAAACTTTCCGCATCGCCTTGCCTGATCGCGCCCATGCCGGTGCGCCCCATCCGAACTATCCCGAAGCTGTGGTTTTTGCCCGCAGGCCCGGTACTTTTGCGCTTGTGATTGATTGTGTATCGGGGCGCGTTGCACAGGAGCTCATGGCACCGCAGGGGCAGCATTTCACAGGCCACGGGGTATTCGCACAAGACGGCGAGACCTTGTTTACCGGCGAAATCAGCAATGCGACCGGTGCAGGCAGCATCGGCGTTTGGGCGCGCGCTGAAGGCTACCGTCGGGTCGGACAATTTGCATCGGGCGGCATTGGTCCACATGAAATCCTGCGCCTACCAGAACAGGACGTTCTGGTTGTAGCGAACGGGGGAATTATTGCTGCGCTCGACGACAAACGCACCAAGTTGAACATTGACGAGATGCGGCCGAACCTGACCTATGTTTCCGCCACGGGCGAGATCATCGACCAAATGACCCTCCCGTCCGAGCTGCACAAAAGCTCTATCCGTCATTTGGCTGTCAATGGTCGCGGTCAGGTCGCTTTTGCAATGCAATGGGAGGGCGAGGCGGGTGCATCGCCGTCGCTTGTCGGGCTGCATCAAAGCGGGCAGGCTGCGCGTTTGCTGGATGTTCCGACAGCGGTTTCCTACCAGATGGCAGGCTACGTCGGCAGCATCGCCTGCGCCAAAGACGACGGCGGCATCGTGGTCAGCTGTCCAAAGGGCAATCTTTTGGTCCTATTCTCAACTACGGGCGATTTCATCACCGCGGTGCAAAGACCGGATGTATGCGGGCTGGCCGCCGCAAACGGGCGGTTCATCGCAACAGACGGGTTTGGCGGTATCAGTTCCGTGACCGACCAAGGAATCCGCCCCTTGCGGCAGGGAAAACTCGCTTGGGACAATCACCTGATCGCGATCTGATACCGGATTATGATCGGGTACAATCGCGCTTTTCTTCTCAAAACTGGCATACTATCATACCAGAATGCGTATTCTGTCAGTAAGGAACCTAGGAAATGAGCGACTTTCCAGTTGTGCAAGCGAGTGAAGGCGTCTTGCGTCAGGTCTTGGCCGATCATCCGGACCTGATGGTCGTGGCTTTTCAATTCCAGACCGCCGGGGCAACCGGCGCGCGGCACAATCATCCCCATGTGCAATCCACCTTTGTCGAAAGCGGGCGGTTCCGGTTTTCGATCGAGGACGAAAGTTTTGAAATCGGGCCCGGCGACAGTTTTGTCATTCCCTCGGAGGCGGCGCACGGATGTGTCTGTCTTGAACCGGGCCGCCTTGTGGATTGCTTCACGCCGCGCCGTGATGATTTTCTTTAAAAGGACGACCCGATGACTGTTAATAGTGAAACCCGCTATGCCATTGACCCCATTGCGGCCAAAAGTATGGACACCACCGCCTTGCGTGAAAATTTCCACAAAAGCGGGCTGTTCAGAGAGGGCGAAATCAACCTTGTGTACACCCATTACGACCGCCTGATTTTTGGTGCTGCCGTGCCGGGACAGACCGGGCTGACGTTGGATCACATGGCAGAAACCGGCACGGCGCATTTTCTGGACCGGCGTGAAATGGCGGTTCTGAACATCGGGGGCACAGGGCAGGTTTCAGTGGGGGGCGACACCCACACCGTCGCATATGGCGAAATTCTGTACATCGGCAAGGGTGCCGGCCCTGTTACGTTTTCCGGTGCGGGCCGGTTTTACATTACCTCAGCACCTGCGCATAAAACCTGTCCTACCAGACTGGTGACACCTGCGCAGGCGCGCCGCATTGAAATGGGCACCCCTGAAACGGCAAGTGAACGGGTCATCGTCCAGTTCCTGCATCCCGACGTCTGTGAAACATGCCAGTTGGCGATGGGTTATACGCAGTTTCAGCCCGGTAGCGTCTGGAACACCATGCCCGCGCATACGCATGACCGACGGATGGAAGCATATTTGTATTTTGACCTCCCCGAAGAGGCGCGCGTCTTTCACTTTATGGGACGCCCTGACGAGACGCGTCACCTTGTTATCGCCAACGAAGAAGTCGCGATTTCACCGCCTTGGTCGATCCATTCGGGCGCCGGCACTGCGGCCTACACATTTTGCTGGGTGATGGCGGGGGACAACATTGATTTCACCGATATGGATATGGTCGCCATGCAAGATTTGCGGTGACATCGCTGCCCTGCCTATCGCACAATACATCTATGGAGCAGTTTAAATGGCGATAGCGGACGGGTTTTCCGACACCTCGCAACTTACCGCGAAAGGTGCTGCACGACCGGATGTGCGCATCGTTCACCTTGGTTTGGGGGCATTTTTTCGGGCGCATGGTGCCAGCTATCTCGCGGATCTCGGCGGTTGGGGTGTTTTGGGCGTCAGCCTGCGCAGCCCCGCCGTGCGCGACGCATTGGTGCCACAAGACTGCGTTTATACAGCCGCCGAACTGACACCGGACGGGATAAAGCCACGTCAGATCGAGGTGCTGCGCGATGTGTTGGTCGCGCCGGAAAACCCGCAAGCGGTGATCGACGCGATTGCCGATCCAAATGTCTGCATTGTCAGCCTGACCGTCACTGAAAAGGGATATTGCCACGATCCCGCAAGCGGCCGTCTGAACATGTCACATCCCGATATTGTGCGTGATCAGACGCAAGACCACCCAAGGTCCGCAATCGGATATCTGGTGCGCGGTTTGCACGCGCGTTGGCGGGCGGGGGCGGCACCGCTGACGATCATGTCTTGCGACAACCTGCCGGATAACGGCGCACTGACCCGCCGCGTTGTTCTGCGCCTTGCGCAAGAAATCGCACCGGATGCCGTCGACTGGATCACGGCAAACTGCACCTTCCCGTCAGCGATGGTCGATCGGATCGTGCCCGCGACAACATCCACGGATATTGAAACGCTTAATACGCTGGTCGGGCAGCGGGATGCCGCCCCTGTCATGCACGAACCCTTTCGCCAGTGGGTGATCGAAAATGAATTCGCCGGCGACCGCCCCGTCTTTGAAGACGTCGGTGTGCAGTTGGTCGATGACATCTTGCCGTTCGAATTGATGAAGCTGCGTATGCTTAACGGGGCCCATTCTGCACTGGCCTATCTGGGATATCTAAGCGGCCATAATACCGTGTCCGAAGCGGCGGCAGATCCGGTGCTGGCCACGTATTTGCGCCACCTGTGGCAGCGTGAAATCGCGCCAACGCTGATCGCACCGCCAGACACCGATCTGGACCACTATGCCGCAACCTTGCTGGAGCGGTTTGCGAACCCCGCAATTCAACATAAGACCTATCAGATCGCGATGGATGGCAGTCAAAAGCTTCCCCAACGTCTGTTAGGCACGATTCTGGACCGGTTGAATGACGGGCAGGATGCAGATGCGCTTTTGCTGGGCGTCGCCGGTTGGATGCGGTTTACAGGGGGTATCGACGAAGCGGGTACCCCGTTTGATGTACAAGACCCGCTTGCTCCAGCCTTGCGCGCTGCCCAATCCACTGATCCCGCGACGACCGTGCGCAATCTTTTGGCATTGGGCGAGATATTCGATGCCTCTTGCGCTGCGCGGATCGAACCTGTGCTCGTCCGACTGTATCAAGGGCTGTCAGATCATGGTGCCCGCCATATGATGTCTGCGCTGACCAGCTAAACGTGCCCCGTCTGCCTGCGTTACCCAAGCACTGACGGCAGCCACAATGAAAACGCAGGCACGAATGTGATCAGGATCAACGCAAACAGGATGGCCAGATAGAAGGGCCATATCGTTTTAAGCGCGTCTTCGATCTTGACCTTGCCCACGGCACATCCAACGAACAGGCACGTCCCGACAGGCGGGGTGCATAACCCAAGCCCGAGGTTCACCAGCATCATGATGCCGAATTGCGTGGGATCCATCCCCAAACCTTTTGCGATGGGCAGGAAGATCGGCGTACAGATCAGGATCAACGCGGCCATGTCCATGATCATGCCAAGCACCAGCAAAATCAGGTTGATCATCAGCAGAATAATGATCGGGTTTTCAGAGATCGACACCAGCAAATCGCTGAGCTTGCCCGGCACCTGATAGAGAGCCAGAAGATAGGCAAAGGACGAGGCAAACGCGATCAGGATCATCACCATCGCAGTGGTGCGCACAGCGCCTGTTACGGCCATGACAAAAGCATGCCACGTCAGGGTGCGGTAGTAAAACTTGGTCAGAAACACCGCATAAAGGGCGCCAAATGCACCGGATTCAGTGACGGTGAAAACGCCCGACAACGTGCCACCGACGATAATAACAGCGGTAATAAATCCTGGAATCGCATCCGCAGCGGTGCGCCCCACGACACCCCAGCCGGGGAACGGTTCAGCAGGGTATTTGTGTTTGATCGCCATGACATAGGCCGCAACGGCAAGGCTGAAACACATCAGCATGCCGGGAATAACGCCCGCGAGAAACAGTTTGGAAACAGAAATGCCACCACCGGCGGCGACGGCAAAGATGATCATGTTGTGGCTTGGCGGAATGACAATCCCCGCGATGGAGGAAGTGACCGTAACATTGACCGCAAAATCCGGCCGATACCCGCGTTCTTTCATCACCGGAATAAGCAGCGAACCAAGGGCGGAAATATCTGCCACAGCTGAGCCCGAAATGCCGCCAAACAGCATGGACGAAAAGATATTTACCATCGCCAGGCCACCTTTCAGGTGACCCACAAGAGCAGAGGCAAGGCGCACCAGTCGCGCGGCGATGCCGCCATGCAGCATGATCTCGCCCGCGAAAACGAAGAACGGAATGGCCAGCAGGGAGAACACCGAAACACCCGCCGTCGCCCGTTGAAAAGTGATGAGCGCCGGAAACCCTTCGTACCAAAAGGCAGAAGCGGCGGCGATCCCCATCGCGAAAGCCACAGGCATTCCGGCGACAACGAAAAAGCCGAAAGTGAGCAGCAGAATGGTCAGGCCCATGTGTCAGATTTCCAGATCTTGAGGGACTGTGTGCCAGTCCGAGAAAGAAAGAATGCGCACAAGGGCCCGCAAACCGGAGAAAAGAAAGATCAACGCGCCACAGGATGTGATGGCCAGCGTGCGAAAGCTTTCGGGGATATCGAGCATCGGTAAAAGCGTGTCCCAGCCAAATCGCATCAGGACAATACCCGCGATCAGCATGACCAGACCGAACCCTGCAAGGATAAGATCAATAGCGATCATAAACACCTTTTGCACCGCTACGGGCATCATATCACGAAACAAGGACACGCCCAGATGGGTGTTTTCCTTGACCCCGGCAGCGGCACCCAGAAAAGCAATGTAGCACACCAGCAGCAGGGCCAGTTGTTCCACCCATGTGGGCGTGGCGTTCAATACATATCGGCCAAAGACCAGCCAGCCAAACGTCGAGACCAACAGGACCAAAGCTGCGGATGCGATAAAGATGCACGCTTTGCGCAGAGCATCTGTTGCCACCTCAAGCTTGGCAAGTTTGGAAGAATGTCCCACCACCGTCATCTCCTCATCTGCGCGATCAAATGCTGTAAGAGTGCGCGACGACGAAGGCCCGTTTGCGATGAAACGGGCCTTCGCTTGATCAAATCCGCATTAATCCGCAGTGCGGATCATATCGACAAGACCTTCAAGATCGGGGTTCGCGGCCAGAAACGTCTGGTATACAGGTGCCATTGCGGCCTGAAACGGACCTTTGTCAGCGATTTTGTTCACGGTCGTGCCGCCATCCTGAACGGTTTTCATGCTTGCCGCTTCACGCGCCTGCCACAGTTCGCGCTGCAATGTCGCGCTGGCCTGACCGGCCTCTTTCACGATGGTCTGCTGCTCCGGCGTCAGTTTTTCCCATGTCTTCAGGCTCATGCACAGACATTCGGGAATGATGAGGTGTTCCGTCAATGAATAGTACTTGGCCACTTCGAAGTGGTTGGTGGATTCGTAAGACGGCGGGTTGTTCTCTGCCCCGTCTACAACGCCGGTCTTGATGGATTGATAGACCTCGCCAAACGCCATCGGTGTCGCGTTCCCATCCATGGATTCGACCATGCCGACAAACAGATCGTTGCTCATCACGCGGACTTTCAGACCCTCAACATCGGCGGGTGTGTTGATCGGACGGACGGAGTTGTAAAACGACCGCGCCCCGGCGTCGTACCACCCAAGCGGCACCATGCCTTTGTCCATCATACCAGCGCCGATGGCCTCGCCCACTTCACCATCCATCAATTCATACATCTGCGGGATGGATTTAAAGATGAAGGGCAGGGAAACAACGTTGGTTTCAGGGATCGATTGGCCCATCGGTCCAAGGCTGAATTCACCGAAATCAATGATGCCAAGGCGAATTTGTTCGATCGCATCCGGCTGGCTGCCCAAAACGCCGTTGTGATAGGTCTTGCCGGTGATTTCACCTCCGGTTTTCTCGGCCACTTCGGCCATGAACGATTCCATTGCAATGGAAACCGGATAGTCCTCGACGTGGATGTTCCAGCCGCGCAGTTCTTTTGCGCCTGCTGATGTTCCAACGATGGCCATTGCGCTTACCAGTGCGGCCCCGATGAGCGTTTTACGTCGTGTCGTCGCATTCATATTCTGATCCCTCCCGATCATATTGGTTCCCTTCAGCGGCCGGATCGCCCGGACATGCCAGAAGATATTCCTGTTCTTGCCGTGCTCCGCTCAAGCAAACCCTGAGTCTCTGCGGCAATTGGGATACTAGTATTTCAAGTGCGGGGATGAGTCAATTACCCAGATTTTGAGGAGCCCTTATCGGAACGGTTTTGGCAAAAAGAAGGGTCTAAACACGCAAAAACCCTGCCATCGGGGCGCTTGCCGATGACAGGGTTTTCGCAAACTATGGCAAAAGCCGGGGGAGGTTAGTCTTCGAAATACTCGGGGTTACGTGCGAATATCGCATCAATCGTTGCGTCAAGCCGGGTAAGGTGGAGCATCCCCGCCTCAACGGCGCGTTCCCTGTCACCCGCCTTGATACCTTCGGCAATCGCACGGTGATCTTCCAACAGCTGGCCCATTCGGTCTTCCTTGGACAGGCTCAAACGGCACAAACGGTCAACGCGGCTTTTCTCAAAGGAAATAACCTCAAAGGCGAATTCGACCTTTGCAATCGCGCATAGCGTTTTGTGAAAGGCATAGTCCAGATCCGTGAATTCTTCGTAATTTCCATCGTCAACAGCCAGCGCTTGTCGCGCCAGATTGGAGTCTAGCATCTTGCCGTCTGCCTCGGTCGCGCAATCAGCAGCGCGCCGCAAGACCTCGGCTTCGACGCTGGAACGCACAAAGCGGGATTTGGTGACTTCGTACAGCGAGAACCGTTTCACTTCGGTTGCTTTTTGCGGCCGGATCAACAGCAGGCCAAGGTTATCGAGCCGGCTGAAAGCGTCCCGTACCGGTTGACGTGACACGCCGAACTTTGCCGCAATTTCCGCTTCGGAGATTTTGGCACCGGGCAACATCTCAAGCGTCACAATAGCATCGTAGAGGTCATCGAACACAACGTCGACGCTGGTTCTGCGTTCTTTGGTGCGTGCTAGTGATGACATTTTCATTCCTCTTTTTCCGGGCAACCTAATGGATGGAGGTTCGATTTGCCATCCTACCCTTTAGCGCAGCCTGCCCATTGCCGCGAGGTCCATCGGTTAAAGCCGGATCGGGTATAGCGCCAGCCCCTACAACCGTTAAGTTTCCGTGTTGCGGCATGGAGTCGGTCAGTTTGTCATTGCATTTCAAACCAAGATGTATTCTAGCATACCAGATTACAGATCAGGAAGCCAGCAAGATCGGCATGATCCTGGGTCGACGCAAACCAATGGAGCAAATTCATGAAGCTAGAGGGAAAAACCGCAATAGTGACCGGCGCGGGGCGTGACATCGGGCGGGCTTGTGCGGTTGCGCTTGCTGCCGAGGGGGCCAATGTTGCCCTGAATTATTACTCCAGCAGCGAAGGTGCCGACGCCGCAGTTGCCGAAATTACTGCGGCAGGGGGCAAGGCATTTGCAAAACAAGGTGACCTGAATACGCAGGACGGTGTCGATGCCTTGGTTAAGGCCACGCTTGACGCGTACGGCAGCATTGATGTGCTGGTGAACAACACCGGCGGCTTGATCGCGCGCAAAACCATCGCGGAAATGTCGCTGGATCACTGGAATGCGGTGATGGATCTGAACCTGACCAGCACCTTTATGATGACCAAGGCCAGTTTGCCCCATCTGACATCCGGCACCATCGTCAATCTGGCCAGTCAGGCCGGCAGGGACGGCGGCGGACCGGGCTCGGTTGCTTATGCCGCGTCAAAGGGTGCCGTAATGACGATGACGCGGGGGCTGGCCAAAGAACTGGGGCCGGATGTGCGGGTCAACGCCATTTGCCCCGGCATGATTGATACCGATTTTCACAACATTCACACACCCGATGCCGCGCGTCGTGGACTGGAAGCCTCAGCTCCGGTCAGACGTCAGGGATTGCCAGTGGATGTGGCTAATCTGGTGGTGTTCCTTGCCAGTGACGACAGCGGTTTCATTACGGGTACCAATGTCGACATCAACGGCGGAATGCTGTTCAGCTAAAGCGCCGGTCGCGCGCGCATGTCTTTGGGACAGCGCGCGCGTTTCGCAACAAAACCTAAAGTTTATAAGCTCTCTTGGCCAACCCATAGGCAAGATCCACGGCGACCTCTGCCGCATCCGCGCGGCTTAGCCGGCCGGTTTCAACCAAAGTGGCAAGATACCCGCAATCCACCCGCCGCGCGACATCATGGCGTGCAGGGATCGAACAAAAAGCGCGCGTATCATCGTTAAATCCAACAGTGTTGTAAAAGCCTGCCGTTTCGGTCGTCATTTCACGGTAGCGGCGCATGCCTTCGGGACTGTCAAAGAACCACCAAGCCGGTCCGATTTTCAACGCCGGATAAACCCCGGCCAGTGGTGCCAGTTCGCGGGCATAGGTTGCCTCGTCCAGCGTGAATACGATGAGAGACAGCGCCGGATCGGTGCCGAATTTGTTCAGCAGCGGTTGCAGCGCTTTGGTATATTCAGCGGCTTTCGGAATATCAAAGCCCTTGTCAGCACCGAAGGTCTCGAACATCTTCGTTGAATGGTTGCGGTCTGCACCGGGGTGGATTTGCATCACCAACCCGTCCTCGACACTCATCTGCGCCATTTCGGTCAACATCTGGGCGCGAAACAACCTGTGATCCTCCGCGGTGCCGTCACCGGCGGTAACCTTGTCAAACAGCGCTTCTGCCTCTGCACCACCAAGATCGGCAGTTGTTGCATCAGGGTGCCCGTGGTCAGTGGCCGTTGCCCCCATTTTGATGAAATGTTGGCGCCGCTTCTGATGCGCTTTCAGATACCCGCACCATGTCTGCGTATCTTCGCCTGTGACCTGCCCCAAAGCGGTCAGGTTCTTACTAAAATCACCCGCATCAGGGTCGATAACGGCATCAGGGCGATAGGTTGGAATGACCCGCCCGCCCCAATCCGACGTTGCGATTGTCGCGTGATGCGCAAGCGGGTCCAATGCGGCGTCGGTTGTGGCCAGCGCTTCGATTCCAAAGCGATCAAACAAGGCACGGGGGCGAAAGGACGGATCAGCAAGGCAGGTAGAAAGGTGGTCATAAATCGCATCAGCCGTGTCTGCCGACAATGCGTCCTGAACGCCGAACACATCGCTTAATGCGTGATCAATCCACATCTTCGAAGGCGTTGCGCGCAAAAGGTAATAGTGCTGCGCGAACAAGCGCCAGATGCCGCGCCCGTCTGTTTCGAACGCGCGGCCGTCGCGGGGCGCGATCCCCAGACGTTCCAACGGCACGCCTTGGGAAAACAACATGCGAAAGACGTAGTGGTCAGGCGTGACGAACAGTTGCGCGGGGTCGGGAAAACGCGCATTTCCCGCGAACCAGGCCGGATCGGTATGGCCATGCGGGCTGATGATCGCCAGCTCTGCTACCTGTTCATAAAGCGAACGCGCCAGAGTTCTTGTGGCGCGTTCCAATGGAAACAGTCGATCAGGATCAGGCATAAGCTGTTCAATGTCCGTGTTAGACGCAATGGGGCAGGGGATGCATCCCGCTTGCCCTGATCTAGCACAGGCGACCTCTGGTATACCAGTGCGTTGACACGGTTGGCCGTGATCCGGGGTGGCCTGCGCCCCTGTCCTTTAGGATTGCAGCCCGAGTATCTCGCGCGCTTGTTGCCATGTTGCGACGGGACGTTCGTATTTCTCGCATAGATCAACGGCGCGTTGCACCAGTGCCGCGTTTGACGGCGCCAGTCGCGCGCGATCCAGACGCACGTTGTCCTCCAGACCGGTACGGGTATGGCCGCCCTTGGAAATCGCCCATTCGTTGATGGTAATCTGCGCAGGTCCGATACCCGCAGCACACCATTGCGCGTCCGGTGCAAGCCGTTTGAGGGTCTCGATGTAAAAGTCGAAAATCGGCTCGTCAGCCGGCATTGCGTTTTTCACACCCATCACAAACTGCACATACAGCGGCCCCTTTAGCCTCCCGTCTGCGGCCATCCGCGTGGCCTGTACGATATGGCCAAGGTCAAAGGCTTCGATTTCGGGTTTAACGCTGTGCGCCAGCATTTCAGCGGCCAGCCAGTCCACCAGATCAGGGCTGTTTTCATAAACACGGGTTGGAAAATTATTCGACCCGACCGACAAGG
This sequence comes from Sulfitobacter geojensis, assembly GCF_000622325.1. Taxonomy (NCBI): domain Bacteria; kingdom Pseudomonadati; phylum Pseudomonadota; class Alphaproteobacteria; order Rhodobacterales; family Roseobacteraceae; genus Sulfitobacter; species Sulfitobacter geojensis. The sequence goes on along the minus strand of NZ_JASE01000003.1, from coordinate 47,757 downwards.
ACGCCATGTCAGGCGAAAGCGGCAACATCCCGCCCCGTTCGCGGCCTGAACCGGAACGGCCACCGGTTGAAAGTTGGACGATCATACCGGGGCAATGCGCCTCGATCCCTTCTTTCAGGCGGGCGAAACGTTCTGGATCGGAGGTCGGTTTGCCCGCGTCATCGCGCACGTGGCAATGCGCGATGCTGGCACCGGCCTCGAAAGCCTGATGCGTGCTTTCGATCTGTTCTGCGACGGTGATTGGCACAGCCGGATTGTTGTCTTTGGTGGGCAGGGAGCCGGTGATCGCGACACAGATAATGCAGGGGTTGGTCATAAGAACCTCAAATATCGAAAAAGATGGTTTCGTTCGGCCCTTGCAGGTGAACATCGAACCGATAGCTGCCGTCATCTTGCGGCGCTGCAAGCAGGGTCGGCACACGGTTTTGATGTTCAATCCGCGTCAGGATCGGATCGGCAGCATTCGCGTCGGGTTCGTCGGCAAAATAGATGCGGGTATGCAGGCCGATGTTGATGCCGCGTGCGACAATCCACGCTGTGATATGCGGGGCTTGCATCCGCCCGTCGGGAAAGGGCACGGCCCCCGGTTTGACGGTTTCAAAAGTGAACTCGCCGGTGTTCATATCCCCTGGCGATCGTCCCCAACCCGTGAAATTAGGATCCGCTGTACCGCGTGTTTCATTGGCCGAGGCAAACAGACCCGCAGCATCAGCTTGCCAGATTTCGATCATCGCATCACGCAGGGGCGTGCCGGTGCCGTCGTAAACGATCCCTTTGATGGTGATCTCCTGACCTTGCACAGGCCCTGATTTCATCACCGTCCCAAGGTCACCGCCATAGATGTCGATACCGGTAAAATTAGGCGTACAGCCGATGTGCACATAGGGACCTGCCGTCTGGCTCGGGCTTTCGCGAAGATAGTGAAGAGGTTGCACCATGATCAAAGACCCTCCTTGCGGTTCTCGAAATAGGTCTGGCGCTGGCCGCGCAGCACGATGTCGAATTTGAACGCGCGGCTATCCATCGGTACCGTGCGGTTCATATCCAAAGGTGCGGTCAACGCGTCAATCGCCGCTTGGGTTTTCAGGATGCCCACGATGGGGCAAAGTTTGATATGCGGATCGCCCTCGAAATACATCTGGGTGATCAGGCGCTGCGCAAAGCCGTGGCCGAATATCGAAAAGTGGATATGGGCGGGGCGCCAGTCGTTCATCCCGTTGGGCCAGGGGTAGGGGCCGGGCTGAATGGTGCGGAATTCATAGCTGCCATCCTCGCCCGTGATCGTGCGCCCGCAGCCGCCAAAATTAGGATCCAGCGGTGCCAGATAGCTTTCTTTCTTGTGACGATACCGCCCGCCCGCATTGGCCTGCCAGAATTCCAGCAAAGCCCCCGGCACACCGCGACCGGTTTCGTCCAGAACCCGCCCGTGCACGATAATGCGCGGCCCGATCGCACTTTCACCGGCTTGGGCGTAGTTGTGGATCAGATCATTGTCCAAATCGCCCAGCATGTGATGTCCGAAAACAGGCGAGGTTTCTTCGCTTAGCGTGCTTGGGAAGGACAAAAGCGCGGATTGCGGACTGCGTTTGATGCTGGTTTTATAGGGCGGCGTCAGCGCGTCGGGCTGCCAGTTGCGGTCGCGCGGGATGTAGCCACCGGATTTGGGCGGTGTATTCGGGATGCTCATATGGAAATTCCCATCTCTGCATAGGTCTGTTTGGCAAGTTTAATCGCGTGGTTCGCTTTTGGCACGCCCGCATAGACGGCCACATGCATAAAGGCCTGCACGACATCCTGTGGGCTGGCACCGGTATTGGCGGTTGCGCGCACGTGCATCGGGATTTCATCAAAATTGCCGGTCGCGGCAAGCAGGGACAGCGTAAGCATGGAGCGTTCGCGTTTGCTGATGCTGTCATCCGACCACAAGGTGCCCCAGGCCCCTTCGGTGATCATGGTTTGAAAAGGCGCATCGAATTCGGATTTATTCGCTTCGGCGCGGTCCACATGGGCGTCGCCCAGGACCGCACGGCGGGTCGCCATGCCCTTTTCAAATTGGTCGGACATTCACGCTCTCCTTTTGCAAACGGGTGCTGATTTGGGCAAACCGCTGTATCAATACGGCAGGCCAACATAGTTTTCCGCCATCGCCTGTTGCGCCGCCTTGTTGGTGCGCAGGAATTCAATTTCGGCGGTTTGCATCTTGAGGTCAAATGCTGATTGATCGGGGTATGTATGCATAAGCGACGAAAACCACCAACTAAAGCGTTCGGTTTTCCAAACCCGTGCCAGAGCTTTTTGCGAATACGCGTCGATGCCGTCCGTGCTGTTGTTTTCGTAGAAATCACACAGCCCGTTATACAGGTAATTCACGTCGGACGCGGCGGTGTTCAGCCCCTTCGCCCCCGTGGGGGGCACAATATGTGCGGCGTCCCCACACAGAAACAAGCGCCCCCAGCGCATCGGTTCCGTCACAAAAGAACGCAAAGGCGCGATTGATTTTTCGATGCTCGGCCCGGTTACCAGCTTTGCGGCTTGCTCCGCGGGAATGCGGCGTTTGAGTTCCTGCCAGAATGCCTCGTCTGTCCAGTCATCGGGTTTGTCCGACAGCGAACACTGGATGTAATAGCGGCTTAGGTTCTCGTTACGCATCGAACACAGCGCAAAGCCGCGCGGCGAATTGGCATAAATCAGTTCGTGATTGACCGGTGGGGTTTTCGATAGAATTCCGAGCCAGCCGAATGGATAGACCTTTTCATATTCGCGGCGCACCTCCAGCGGGATGGCCTGTCGGCTGACACCATGAAACCCGTCACAGCCTGCGATAAAATCACAGGCTAGTTTGCGCGTCTGACCCTCAACCACATAGGTCACATAGGGCGCATCCGTATCGCCGTCGTGGATCACGACATCCTCTACGTTGAATTCGATTTTACCGCCGGCCTTTTCGCGCGCCTCATACAGGTCGCGCGTCACCTCTGTCTGGCCGTATACCATCACCGGCTTACCTGTGTGTTCGGTGAAATTAACGCGGAACATTTCCTCGCCATAGGAAATCAGCGTGCCATCATGTGCGATGCCCTCGGCATGCAGACGCGTCGCACATCCGGCTTCTTCCATCAGGCGGACCAGCCCCTGTTCCAGCACGCCCGCGCGGATGCGGCCAAGCACATAGTTTTTAGTCTTGCGCTCCAGCACCACGGAGTCGATGCCGCGCGTATGCAACAGCTGCGACAACAGCAAACCGGACGGACCACCACCAATGATTGCAACCTGAGTTTTCATGACATCCTCCCGCACCAGTTGTCGAAACCCTTAACCTGTACATCGCATAGTTTTATGGATATTCAAAATGAGATATCGTGCAGCTTAGTTTCCCAAAAAGGCAAGAATATGGATCGACGGATCAAGTTTCGCCACCTTGATGCCTTTAGTGCAATTGCGCGGGCCAGCAGTTTCAAGGCCGCGGCACAGCAATTGAACCTGACCCAGCCGGCGATTTCCAAGACCTTGAAGGAACTAGAGGAAATACTGGGCGTCGTTGTCATGAAACGCAGTCGCGCGGGCGTGAGCCTGACGCCGGAAGGCGATGTGTTTTTGCAATTTGCGGAGCAAAGCACCACCGCGTTAAGGCACGGGTTGCGCAGCATCCAAGCCACAAGCAGTGGTGCAGGCCATCTGCGGGTGGGCGCGTTGCCCAGTGTTGCGTCTTCGTTGCTTCCTGATGTCGTGTTGCGATTTGCAGCCACCAGCCCCGACACGTTGATCGAAATACACGAAGGGCCGCATAATGATTTAACCGCACAGCTGCGAAGTGGTGGCCTTGATCTTGTTGTCGGGCGGCTTGGCAGTTTCGACACGATGACCGGACTGAGCTTTCAACAGCTTTACGCCGAAGAAGTTGTCATCGTGGCCAACCCCCAAAGCCGCGCGACACAGATCACCAGCTTTGCAGCGCTGGATGGTTTTCGCGTGCTGTACCCGCCGAAAAATTCCGCCATCCGCCCCTTGGTCGCCCGCATGTTGATTGCCCAAGGCGTACCCCTGTTTCACAACCGGATCGAAACCGCGTCACCGGCTTTCGGGCGGGCTGTCACGGCCGCCGACCCCGACACGGTTTGGGTCATCAGCAAGGGGGTCGTTGCCGAAGACATCGCGCAAGGACGTTTGGTACCGTTGAAGCTTGACATGACCCAGACCCTAGGCGCCGTCGGCATTATGAGCCGCGCCGAAGAGGTACCGTCGGTTGCCACACGGGCGTTTTCAAAACTGTTGAATACAGTCTGCGCTCAAACAACCGGTATGCTGTAGGAAAGCACCATCTTTTTTTACATAATTCATATTATCAACATTCGGCAATTGCAGCCTTCCGAAATCACCGGCGGCAGTTGAAACACAATAGGGGCAGCCCAATGGACTGCCCCTATTCTTAATCATCAACGCTGCCTTACTGCATTGAGTTCAGGCCGAACATATTGCCTTCTGTGTCCTGACAAAGCGCGACCCATCCGTATTCGCCGATCGAAAACTTTGGCCGGATCACTTTTCCGCCTGCTTCCTCAACGCGGGCTTGTTCCACTGCGCAATCCTGAGCCGCGAAATAAATGATGGTGCCACCGACACCGGGGGACGCGTGTGGCGATTTGGTCAAAGCCCCCGCAGCGCCATAGGCCCCCATGTCGGCGGGAAAGCTCATCATCTGCGTTTCGCCGGTTGGATCACCCATTGCTTCCAGCTTTTGACCCAGCACGGTTTCGTAAAAATCGACGGCCCGTTCCAGATCATCCACATAAATATCGAACCATGCTACTGCGTTCATCTTGGTCATCCTAATCTCCATTTTGTGTGTCGCTATGACACCTGACTACCAAGGCCCCGTCGCACAGTATTGTAGATTTCAGACATCGAACTTTCGGGCGTATTTTCCCGGAGTGTAACCCGTAGCCTTGCGAAATGAGTGGATGAAATGGGACTGATCCGCATAGGACCATGTGTCATTTCCGTTCAAAGATTGCTGCAATCTCAATATCTTAAGCAGATCATGCGGGGCAAAACCGGTGGTCTTTTTCAAGGTACGCTGCAACTGGCGCGGCGAGAGGTTTGACAGTTCGGCCATGTCCCCCACGGTCAAAATATCATCCAGATGCTGGAAAATTCTTTCGGTGACCGGATTTGGCGCGACCAGCTTTTGGTCGATCAGATGTTCGACCAATCCCACAAGCAAATCCTGACTGTCGTCGAATTTCCGCGCGGCGAGTTTCCTGTTGATCTCGAGCAGCGGCAGATCGCCGGCATAGGGCAAGTTGACCATCCCTTGGGCCAAGTCTTCAGGCGCACCTTGCCAGACACCGGGCAGGAAACGGATGTTGATGAAATGAAACGACTTGCCCAGATTGAACTCTTCCGATTGCGCCCGCAATCTGGCAAGGCCGGTGATGTCGCGGTTCAACTGGTCAAAGACGACATAGGTACAGGCGTCCGGCAACGCATGAAATCGGTAGTCTTCGGGCAAGTCACCGTGGGTGTTCAGTTCCAGAAACCGGTGCACGATCCCTTGCAGATGGGCGGGCGGCTCGACCTCGGTGAACGCGACCTCGCGCACCGACTTTTCTTTACCGTTGCCTTTTGGATTATACATACTGCCCAGTCCGGTTTTTATGTGCACCCTTAATTTAGGGGATGCCCCAAAACACGGTGCCGGGCAATCATCAACAGACCTTGATCAGCGGCACGCCTGCAACGATTTTGCCGCCATGGCCCGTGCTGTCCCCGATGCGCATGACACCTTTGCCGTTGATCTTGACCTTTGAAGATCCCTTTTTGTGCTTGTCGGGTCCGGGCAAACCGGCACATAGGGCGGATCCCCCTTCAACGGCCCAAGGAATACCGTTGAACTTTACATGACTTTGACCAGCGCTGATTACCGGTCCGCCAACATGCGGTCGGGGGCCGGACGCCACCTTGGGACAGACATGCATCATACCCAGAATGGCAAGGGGTTTACTGCTCATATCACGGTTCCTTTCATCCCGCGGTTGCGGGGTCTTGGGCGGCTTTGGCCAACAACAAGGCTACGTCTTCTTCGGACGGGGGCTGGATGCGCAGCGGCATGCCGGTTTCGATCAAATCGACATGACGGCTTTGCAAACTGCCATCAGAACGCAATTTGTGACGCTGCAACAGCCTGTGATCCCCGTGGGTTTCCGCAAAAATCGCCGTGATCCCGCGCAGAAAACTGCTGCGCTGGGTTTCGTCGAACGTCGGCAGATACGTGTTCAAATGCTGCGGACGGTAATATTTGAAGAAATAGCTCATACCGTCTTCGTCTTCGATTTTGATGAACTTTTTCATCTGCGTCTTCAAACGCATAAGCGGCAAACGGGAATGTATGACAATGCCCCAGTTTTCGCCGTACCCGTCCTCGACAAACCAGTCCCATGCATCGCCGTAGCGGCGCAACTCGACCAGCCATGGTCCTACATCACTCAGATCTTCGAATGCAGCACCGTCAAACAGGCAGCGCGCAGGTTCTGAAAACGCTTCGGCACAGACAGGAATATCGGGATTGATCGAAGCATCCAGCAACAGATAGGCCTTGAGCGGCGCGGTTTCTTCGTCTTTGGCGTCGGCCCGTTTGGCTTCATCCGCTTCCAATGGATCGAAAATCAGCGCATCCAGCGCCAGTTCAACCGCTTCTTTCTCGGGTGGCGGAGAGATAAATTCAGGCAGGTCCATGGATTACTTCCCCTTACAATCCTGCGCGAACGGCTTGTCCGATTTTAACGCATCGACCTGATCCGGCGCGCCGGAGGTGAAATCAACCTTGGGGGATTTCACCTTGAGGTGTTTGGTTTTGATCGTGATCCCGCTGTTGTCGATGATGATCGTGCCACCGGGGCCCCCGATGACAAACTTGTCCTTGGCATGCAGCGTATGTTTGCGGGTGCGGCTGAAAATTGATTTCTTGGTCTCGAGGTCGTAATCCTCGCCCACTTTGGTCTGCATCAGCTTACCCACCGAGGTGGTCAATACGTTACCGACCAGCACGTTCTTGGCCAGCCCCACCTGTTCGGTGGACCCCGCACCGACCGTTTCCTTTTTGTATTTCTCAACCGTCACATTCATTGTTCCTGTGGACGGCATGATCATTTGCAATAGCCGCGCCATGGTCGCGCCTTTGCCCAGCTGGTCCGCTCCGCCTGCGCTGCGATGTCCGCCCGATCCAGTGAACTGACCCTTCATCGCAATCGCCGCCAATTCGTTCGGCAAATCGGAAACCCCCGCCACAACGCCCGCAAAACCGCCAACACCAGCGCCTGATCCCGCTTTATTGGCACCCTTTTTCATGAACTTGCCGCCTGCCTGCACCAGCGGCATCAACATTTTCAGCAACCCCATGCCGCCGCCACCGACCGAAATGTTCTTGTTGGCACCGACCCGTTCCATCGAGTTGGCAGCAACATTAAGCGAGGCATTGGCCCCGATCTGTTCAACGCGGTTGGCCGAGATATTGGCACTTTGGTCATTCAGCACGCGGATTGTTTGATCCTTTTGCGCATGGATGGCCATGTTTTCCTGACCGGCCTGCGCTTCAAAGCTGATCTCGTTGAAACCGGCCCCCTCGTGGGTGTCGGCGCGGATCACATGTTTGGTTTTATGTGCGGGCAAACTGTAGGGGCGGTCGGTCTTGCCGTTGAACACACAGCCGGTGACCAGCGGCTTATCGGGGTCACCTTCCAGAAATTCGACCACTGCTTCCATGCCGATACGCGGAATAACCATCCCGCCATATTCTCCGGCTGCCGAATGTTGCAAAACGCGGCACCGCATCGAATAGGCCTTTTGCAAATCCCAGTGGAAGTGCACCAGAATGCGACCGTATTCATCGCAATCAATTTCACCCTCGCCCACAACCATCGCGGTTTGTGGGCCGTGGATACGTGGAACATGCGTCTTGCGCGGCGGCAGGATCGGCGCATCCACCGGTGTCAGCACATATTCACCGCTGAACGATGCCATGTCGCCCCCCGACCCGCCGGACTGATACCCGTTGGCCGAGTAGCTGTGGCGCGCCTCCAGACAGATTAATGTGCCGGCTTGGCGGCCCGGAATATCGTCACCCGTCAGATCCAGCGACATACCCGACGACAAGGACGGCGCGTTGCCGACCATGCGTTGACGGAGATCTGCCGATTCAATCTGTTTGAGCCGGGTTTGTGACAATCCTTTACCGATTCCGGCTTCCAGATAGTCGCCGGGATAGGCGTAGGATTCAATCTGCCCGTGCGGATGACTGCGGTTTGACAGCTGACTGACCTGCATCGACGCTTTGGGTGTTTTGAAATTGAAATCGGTAAGTTTGACAGCGCCAGTCGTCAGCCCCCTGCCCGACTGCCAATCCCAAAAATGTTCATCATCGGCGTTATGATCCTCAACCGAGTTGTAGTAATCGCGTGTGCCCCCCGCGATGGTAGAAAAACTGAGCGGATCGTCCGTCATCACCAGCGTATGCGCGCCGGCCTGATGGTCAAAACAATAGTTGATGCCGAACCGCTCCATCTGGCGGCAGATGAAATTGCGGTCTGTTTCACCGAATTGCACAGTATATTCGAGAACGGGATAATCCTGTAGCAACCGGTTATCAAACAGCGGCTGGGAGGCTTCGGCCCAATCGCCGAACACTTCCTCGATAATCTCGACCACAGTTTTATTGTGAAAAATACGCTGGTTCTGGCGTTGATCCGCCAGCCACAACCACGGGCGCAGGGTCAGGGAATAAAGGTATCCGCCATCCCCGACACCCAATGTTTCTGCGTCGGTGATAATTCCGTCATAAAATCGCGGACCATGCTGCTGATTGGAAAACGCAACATGCGCATGAGTGCCCATGAGTGCATTCAAATCAATATCAGCGTTCAGCGATACGGCTTCGACCCGATATTCGAACAGATCATTCACCGCGTCCTGTCCGGTAAACCGCAGCAGAACCAGTTCTGTTTCGCCCAACATTGTGGTCAGGATCGCCGGCCGGTTTTCTTGATTGAGAACTAAATTCATAAAACCCACTGATCTTATCTAGAATCAACCAAAGAGTAGCCCTTTGGCAGTGCATCAATCAAATAGGGATGCGCCTTTAAGTAGAATGGAAAACTTCTGGCTGATGTACAAGTAGGCAGAGGGGTGCCAGACACTGCAAATATCGTGGTGCGCGCGAAACAGATAAGTCCGGTGATGGATTGACGTAGCAGTTTTTTCGGCGAAACTCTGCTTTCATGGCTCCGAACGATCATGTGACCTCTGCCGAACCGGACAAAACGCAGCCCCCGTTGGCCGCGTTGCGCTATGCGACGCCCTCAGAACTCTATGCAAAAATGCCGCATGTTTCCCAGCTGACACTGCACCGGCCTGATGTCGCTGAACGGGCAATCGAATACCTGTACCGGCTGCGGGCCTCCACCACCCCAGAGGAGGCGGTGACCTATACCGCCTTTGCGACAATGCCCAAGATGGGGGTGTGGTGGGGCTATGAATGCCTGCGCCTGTCCGGCGACGACCTAAGCGCGGCCGACCGTCAAATGATGGAACTCGTGGCGAACTGGACACAGTACCCCGACAACGAGAACCGCTACCGCGCGATGAAGGCCGCACTTTACGCACCCGTGCTGACACCTGCGACTTACCTTGGCCTCGCGGTCGGTTGGTCCGGCGGGTCCATTGCGCCCAATGACCCTGCGGGGGTACCCGCCCATCGGGGGCCGCGTGCGCTAAATACTGCCGTATTGTCCTGCCTTGCGCAGTCCGATTTGCAATCCCGACCGATCCGTCTGGCGCGGTTTATCGATCAGGCGTCGGTTCTCTATCACGCAAACTAGGGCAGCAGTATGACGCCGGTTTGCCCCGCTTGTTCAGGGATATCCCACTGGAATTGACGGTAATTTTGGCGCAAGTTGGTCGCTAATGACACTGCGTATGCGAATCGATAATTTTGACACGCTCGACGACGGCGGCCCGACATGGATCACTCTTGACCAAAGAGGGGCGAGTGTCGGCAGACGTGCGTCGATGGATTGGATCCTGCCCGATCCGGCCAAACATGTCTCCAGCCACCATTTCGATATCCAATATGACAACGGCGCATATTGGCTGCGCGACGTGTCGACAAACGGAACCTATCTGCAAGGCAGTTATTACCGGATCGACGGTCCGCTTCACCTCAAGGGCGGCGAGCGGTTGATTGTCGGCCACTATATCATTGCCGTTGAACTAAGCACCCGACAGGCAGCGCCGCCGCGCCAGCAACAATCCGGTGTTACAATTGACCCTTGGGGCGGCATTGGGACAGATGCGGATCCTTGGGATATGAGTCCAGGGGCAGAGAGCGGCGGACTTGCGCCGGTGAACCCCCTGCCCCATCGCGCCGCCGATCCGCATCATTTTGATGACATGGCGCAGGATTTCGTGCCTTTGCAGCAGCCGTCCAGTCCCCACCAACGCGCTGGCGGTCCCGCGCCGCTTCAGCAGCCCGATATGCATCCGGCACAAAGTGATGCAGTTCAGCAACCGCCGCCGCAACAAGACCCCGCAAACCCGCCGCCCCTTGCAGCACCCAAAGCTGTGCCGATGCCACCCTTGGGCAACCCGTCGGAAACCATGATCAAACCGCCACCGCGCCGCACGTCGCCGGCCCCGGTTCCCGCCGCCGCGCCACCTGTGCCACCCCCACCGCAGCCAGACGGCCATGCGATCCTTGCCGCCTTTTGCGCCGGTGCGGGGCTTGACCCGAAAGACGTTGAAGGGGTCGATCCGCTGGCACTGGTCGAAGCGCTTGGCAAAAGCACGCGGGTGACGGTGGATGAGATCATGCTGATGCTGAAAGACCGCGCCAGTGTGAAACAGTTCACCCGCGGTGGCGAACGCACCATGCGCAGCGCAACAGGCAACAACCCGATGAAGTTTATGCCTGATGCAGACCAAGCCTTTGCTGCGCTGTTCATCAAACACCGCGAAGGGTTTGTGACCGGAGCAGAAGGGTTCGAAAACGCGCTCAGCGATTTGCGCCGGCATCAAACGGCTGTATTTGCGGCCCTGCAACCGGCGCTGGCTGAGGTCTTGACCGGTCTTGCCCCTGACGAAATTGCGGAACGCGAAGGCACCTCGAGCAATTTGTTGAGCGGATCGAAAAAAACGCGCAACTGGGATGCCTTTGTCAAACGCTGGGACAACAAGGCAAGCACGGGGGATCACGGCATGCTGGATGTGTTCCTGCGGGCCTTTGCCAAGGCCTATGCAGATGCGACAGGGAAATCCGGTCAATCTTGAAATATACAGAACCTCGCGAAGTACACGCGACACATGAAATGGGGACGAACTTGTGACCTTAGATGAATTGCTGACGCCCCTGTCCGACGCGGCCCCCTGCGGTCCTGATCTCGATGCGACAATGGACGCGGGTTATGAGGATTACTATTTTGGGGCCTTGGGGCGTTTGCCCGCCTATTATTATCGCCCCGGCGTGGAACGCCCCGACGGCACTGCCTCTCATGACATGGTTTTTGACAGTGGCGAGGTAGACATCAACGCCGAACGGCGCGCGATCGAAACGCTGCTGTCACGCAGCCGCGATATCCGCCTGCTGGTCCTTCTGGCCCAATGGGAAGCGCTAGCTGGCAGGATCGATCCATTGGCCGATGCCATTGAAGGGATTGCAGCCCTGATCGAAACTTTCGGCGACGCGGTGCACCCCGACCTGTCCGACGGGACATCTGCCCGCCGTGATGCATTGGGCGATCTCAACAGCCAGATCACCATGATCCAGCCCCTGCAATTTCTGGGCCTTACAGGCACCGACGAAGTCAGCCTGCGCAAAATTCGCGTGGCAAGCGGTGCCGTAACCCCATTGCAAAGCGAACAGGACCTGACCCCCGGCATGATGAGCGACGCACTAAGCGATCCGGGAAATAAGAAGCGGCTTGAGGTAAACCACGGCGCGCTTCTCCGTGTTGCCGACGCGCTGGCGCGCATATCAAAGGCCTGCCAGACCCACGCGACGGCTGCCTTTACGCCTTCGCTGGACTTGGTGACATCCACCGTTCAGGAAATGTTAGCTGCGATCAGTTCTGGGCGTCCCGAATTAAGCGTGCCCGAGGCACCGGCAGACACCGCCCCCGATCCGGCCCAAGCTGATACGCCGCAAGACAGCCCCGGTGCCGCCACTGAAACCCCGCTGGCCCTTTCGATTTCCAGTCACGACCATGCACGGCTGACGCTTGAAGCATGCGAGCACTATTACCGCCGCAACGAACCCTCCTCGGCTGCATTACTGCTGGTGACCCAGGCGCGCCTGTTGATCGGCCGCCCCCTGATCGAGGCCTTGGAAACCCTTTTGCCGGACAAGGCCGGTCAGGCCATCGTGGATTTTGGGCCGCAAACCGGTTTTGCCCTGAACATCGACCGTCTGCGTCAGTTAACCGACAGCGCCCCACAAAGCACTCCCCCCCAAAGTGACACGCAAGGACCCGACATCAGCCCCCCGGACATTGATACCGGCGCAGCGGCCGCAGGGGCCATGCGTGCGGTCGAAATCTACTTTCAAAAAGCCGAACGTTCATCCCCCGTCCCGATCCTGCTTCAACGCGCTAGAAGTTATCTTGAGCGGGATTTTCAATCATTGGTTGACGAACTGGTGCCAAGTGTGGAAACAAACTCGTGAGAATGAATTGTTTGTCAAATATCCTTTTGCGCCAACGCCTAAGATATAGGGGGTCGTTGACTTTGATGGTTAACGCTGCTTCACTTTTGATTGAAAAACCAAAGTTACTTTCTTGGAGTACTATGAATGGCGTCTGATTCTGGTTCCGGTTTCATTAAACGAAACCGCCCGCCCCGCGTGCAAATTCAATACGAAGATCCCTACGACAGCGAAAAAATGGTCGAGCTGCCATTTGTCATGGGCGTGATGTCGGATTTGTCGGGCAATAACCCCGGGGTTGAACCCGAAGCTGCGGATGACCGCAAGTTTTCGGACGTGACCAAAGACACGCTAGACGACTATATGGGTGCCACCAAACCCGGCATGACTTTTATGGTCGGCAACAAGCTTGACCCGGACAGCGGTCAGAAAATGGGCGTGGATCTGCAATTCGAGAAAATGGAAGACCTCGAGCCCGCAGCGATTGCGCGTCAGGTGCCAGCGCTCAAGAAAATTCTTGAAGCCCGCGAGCAGCTTGCAAACCTGCAGCGCTACATGAGCGCCAAACCCAAAGCGCAAGAGCATCTGAAAAAGCTGCTGAGCGACCCTGAATTGATGGCTGCCCTGGCGGATCGTGCCGGACCTGACACCGATGATGACTGATGTAGGCGGCACCAGCCCCAACTGTCAGCAGATAAGCCGGAAAAGAGATCAAGATGAGTAATGAAGCCCAACAGGAAAACCAGCAAGGCGCAGAGGCGCTGAACGAGCTTTCCGAATTCTCGGATATCCTGAAACAAACGATCAAGCCGCGATCTGATGTGGCGGCCAAGGAAGTCGACAACGCTGTTGTGGCCCTGGTGCGCGAGGCCATGGGCGACCAGTCGCTGATCGCCGAAGATGTAATTGATACGCTCGACGCGATGCTGGCCAAGCTTGACGAAAAGCTGACCGACCAGATGAACGAGATCATTCATAACGAAGAATTCCAGCAATTCGAAAGCAGCTGGCGCGGTCTGGCCTATACGCTCAATAATGCCGAAACGGACAGCACCCTGCGCGTTAAGGTTCTGAACATTTCGAAAAAAGAATTGCAGGCAATGATGCGCCGTTATCCCGGTGCCAAGTGGGACAAATCCCCGCTGCATGACATGGTATATGAACAAAACCTCGGCACCTTGGGCGGCAAGCCTTTCGGGTGTCTGATCGGGGATTATCATTTCAGCCAGTCCTCGCCTGATGTGAACCTGCTGAACTCCATCGGTAAAATCGCCGAAGCGTCATTGGCCCCCTTCGTGTCCGGCGCATCGCCCGAATTGCTTGGCCTCGACAGCTGGAACGAAATTTCTGTGCCACCGGATTTGAGCGAGATCTTTGAGACACCGGAATATGCCCAGTGGAACAGCCTGCGCGACAGCGAAAATGCGCGTTTCCTTGCGCTGACCCTGCCCCGTGTTCTGGCCCGTGAACCCTACGGCCCCAACAGCAATTCCGTGGTCGAAGAATTCAACTTTGTCGAAGATACCGACGGTCACGGCGGTCAGATGTATTCGTGGATGAATGCAGCCCACGCCATGGCCGCGAACATCAACCGTGCCTTCAAGGAAAGCGGTTGGACCGTGCGGATTCGTGGCGTGACGTCGGGTGGCGAGGTTGCGAACCTGCCGACACATCTGTTTGACACCGGTGACGGATCGAAGGATCTGAAGTGCCCGACCGAAGTGTCGATCACCGACCGTCGTGAGGGAGAACTTTCCCAGGCAGGTCTGATCGGCCTGATCCACCGTCAGCACACGGACAAGGCGGCGTTCATCGGGGCACAATCCCTGTACCGCCCCAAGAAATATGTCGACGATCTGGCCACCGCATCTGACAATATGTCGTCACGTATTCCTTACATTTTCGCGGTATCGCGGTTCAGCCATTACCTAAAGGCGATGGTGCGCGACAAAATCGGGCAGAGCCCTGACAGAATGCAGCTTCAGATGGACTTGCAGGCGTGGATCAATAAATATGTTTCAGGAAATCCAGACAGCGCCAGCGAATTTGAAAAGGCAAAAAAACCTTTGGCCGGCGCGAAAGTCGAGGTGGTCGAGGACGAATTGAACCCCGGTTACTATCAGGGCAAATTCTTCCTCAAGCCTCACTTCCAACTGGAAGGCATGGATATCGGGATGAGCCTCGTCTCCAAGCTGCCAACAGGTAAATAATAGAGAAATGACCCGCTGCGCAATTACGCGCGTCGGGTTTCAAAGCCCCTAAAGGAGTGAATTAGATGGCCATTGATTGCTTTTTGTATCTCGACAACAACATTGTAGGTGAGTCTCAGGACGACAAGCACCGCGACTGGATCGATATCCTGTCATGGGATTGGGGCATGGTTCAGTCCGGCACCACCCATCAGGGCGGCGGCGGCGGTGGCGGCAAGGTTGATGTCCGTGATATCACAATCAGCAAATACGTCGACAAAGCCACACACGACCTGATCGCGCGCTGCTGCTCTGGCGAGCACATCAAAAGCGGCCAGCTGGTAGTGCGTAAATCGGGCGGCCAAGCGCCGGTTGATTACCTCAAGATCGACATGGAAGACATCATCATCAGCACCTACAACACAGGTGGCAGCAAGGATGGTCTGGACCGCGTTCAGGAAACACTGACGCTGAACATGCGTCGTTTCCAGGTGACCTATACCTTCCAGGAGCAGTCCGGTGCCGCAGGCCCCGAAAGCATGGCCGGCTGGGAAATCGCCGAGAACAAAACCTGGGGCAAGTAAGACCGGCCTTTGCCGTCCACTTGTTTCGATATCAAAGAGGCTGGCCTTCGGGCCTGCCTCTGCGTCTGAGGACCTTGGGGATTGCCAACCATGGTTGGCCCGAACGCAAGCGAGATTATGCAAAACGCCCCGACCGACAAACGCCTTGCCACCCGCCGCAACTGGCGCAAAGGCGAGCGCGCCAAAGTTTCCATTCTTCAGGTTTTCCGCAATTCCTTTGAAGCAGGCGATGCACAGGGCAGCGGCGTAACCGCGGGTCCGCGCAGTCTGCAACGCCGTGACGGTTTGGACGAAGCGACCCTGCGCAAGTATTTAGAGACTGATTTAAACGCGCTGCTGAACACGGTTGAACTGGGGTCTGTGGTTAGTTTGCAAGATATGCCGCATGTCGCCGCGTCGATTGTGAACTACGGTTTCGGGGATCTGTCCAGCGTTGCGGCTGCCGATATCAACAGCCCCCGCATCAAGGAAACCATACGAAAATCCCTGATCAACCATGAACCCCGTCTGGTGCACGACAGCATCGAAGTCACTGTGGTGGAACCTGACGGCGACAACCGGCAACGGCTGTCCATCTCGGTTTCTGCCGAACTGATGGGCGATCCCATTGATATTCCTTTGGATTTCGACGCCGAGGTTGATATGGCCGCAGGCAAGTTGAAAATGTCCAAACTGAGGATACAGGCATGAACAGGGTACCGGCATGAAACGCGCCCTGCGCGAAGCCTATAACCGCGAACTGTCGCTTCTTAAGGAACGCGCAGCGGAGTTTGCGCAGGATTACCCCGGTCTTGCCGACCGCCTTGGCGGGCTGGTCGAGGAAAATCTTGATCCCACGGTTTCAGGCCTTCTCGAGGGCAGCGCCCTGTTGGCCGCCCGCGTCCAGACCAAGATGCAGGACGAGTTCAAGACATTCACCCATGAACTGCTGGATCAGGTGTTCCCCGACGCACTGGCCCCGACCCCTTCTGCGATGCTGGTGCAGGCAAATCTGCCATTGGAAAACACCGATCTGGCCAAGGGGATGACGTTTGACGCCGGTGCCTATATGGATGCCCGTTTCAAAGATGCCGACAAACAAATCGCCTGCCGCTTTGCCCTGACAGCGCCGCTGAAGCTCTGGCCGCTTGGGGTGAAGGACGTGAAATACCACGCCGGTGCCGGCCCCATCGGTGCGTTGGGACAAGAGATCGCGCAGGGCACCAAAGCCGGCATTGTGCTGACGCTTGAACGGCTTGGCGCGAAAGGGGCTGATCCGGCTGATCTGACGCTTGCAGGGCTGGGCGGCGATGCCGGACTTGATGAACTCGTGGTCCATCTGACCGGCCCCCTCAAAGACAGCGTTGCCCTTTTTGAACAACTGTTCTGCGACACCACCCGCATTTCGCTACGCTGGCTGAACGCGCAGGGCGATCCGGTGTTTGCCACCTTACCGCAGCACAGTCTTGAACAGGTCGGTTTTGATCGGAATCAACGTTTGTTCGCCCATAACACCCGCCTGTTCGAAGGCTTTGCCTTTCTGCGCGAATTCTTTGTTTTCCCACGTAAATTCGCCGGCTTCCGCCTAAGCGGTCTGGCCGATATCCTCCGCTATGTGCGCCAGACACAGGTCGAACTGGTCTTTGAATTCGACACCGTGAACCGCGTCCTTGCCTCACGTCTTGAAAAGGAACATTTCGCATTGAATGCCGCCCCTGCGGTCAATCAGTTCGAAGAAATGTCATCGCAGGTGCGCATCAATACCAAAGAACACGAGGCTGTGGTCACGCCCAACTCCACCCCGATCACCCACTACGAGGTCCAATCAATCAAGGACGTCTGGGCATTCTATCAGGGCCAGCAGAACAAGGTACGGGTTTATCCGCTGTATGCTCTGCCCCCCGATGCCAAGGATCCGCGGCAGGTCTTGTATTATACCTACCGGCGCCGCCCGCGCCGGTTGACCGCATCTGAACAAAGGTATGGCGCGTCAAACTATCGGTATCGCGGCACCGAAACCTTTGTCTCGATCTATGCCCCGCCCGGTGATGACGTCGTGCAACGGTTGCAGGTCAACACCCTGTGTTCCAACCGGCACCTGCCTGAATACCTGCCGATTGCGCAATCAAAGGATGACTTCTTTCTCTGCGATGATCAGGAGATTACGCTCGCTTGCATCGCAGGGCCCACCCCCCCTGCCGACAGCCTTGCCGATCTTGAATCCGGTGCTGCCCACCGCACCACATCGGGCGATGTCTATTGGCGGCTGGTGTCTTATCTGTCGCTAAATCACTACGGGTTGGAAAGCCGCGATGGCAAGGACGCCGCCGCCAGCATGCGCGAGATGCTGTCACTGTTTACCGACCTGTCCGACAATGTGAGCGAAGCGCAGATCGCGGGACTGAACAAGGTCGAAACCCGCCCCGTGGGCCGTACGATCCCACATGCAGACGGGTTTCACACCGCCCGCGGAATAGAGGTGACGCTGACCTTTGACGAAGAGGAATACGAGGGGTCGGGCGTGATGTTGCTGGCCGCCGTGCTGGACCGGTTCCTGTCGGAATATGCGGCCGTCAACAGCTTTACCCAAACGGTGGTACGCACCGTGCAGCGCGGCGAGATCAAGGTGTTTCCCCCCCGTTCGGGTTCAGGACCGTTGCTATGAGCAAGCCGAGCAAGACCGAAATCCTGAACCAACAGGATGCGCAGGCGAAAGCGGCGTTCGGTCAGGGGCTGTTCAACGTGCTGCGCCGTCTGGAGCGTGAGGGACAGGACGCGCCGCGCATCGGGCAGAACACGCGGCTTAAGGAATCGCTGGTACGCTTGGGACAGGATCCGTTTCTGGCCTTTCCCGATGCCGACATGGCGCGGGTTGATCTGGACGCCAGCCCGCCAATGATCCGCGCACAGTTTATGGGTTTCTTCGGACCCCAAGGCGCGCTGCCCTTGGTCTGGACCGAAGAGGTGCGGCGCTGGTTCGATGCAGGCGATCCGAGTTTCGTCGCCTTTACCGATATCTTTGCCGCCCGCTTTCAAGAACTGTTCTTTCGCGCATGGTCCGACGCCCGCGCGATCACCCAGTTTGATCACGAAGCCCAAGACCGGTTTTCCGCATATATTCTATCTCTCACCGGCAGCGGCTCGCCCAGCTATCGCAACCGTGACACGGTACCCGATACCGCGAAACAACGGCTTGCCCCTTTGGCCGCAGGGCGGATCAAAAGCCCGGTAAAACTGCGCCAGATGCTACAGGTACACTTCGGCGATACGGTAAAGGTCGACATTGATGAATTCGAACCAGCCTGGCTGGAATTTGAACCCGACGCCCTGTGCCAGATGGGACGCCAATCCGCGACGATGGGGCGCGATGCCACCCTTGGGGAACGCGTCCTGTCGATCGGTGAGAAAATTACCATCCAGATTTATGTGGAAAATTACGATGCCTATCTGCGCTTTCTGCCCGGTGGCGCGGACCACGCTCATCTGCGCGATCTGACGTTCTGGTATCTGGGCCGTGCCTTTGACATCGAAGTGGCGTTGTGGCTGCCCAAACCTGAAATACGCCCCGCCGTTCTGGGCCAGACGATCATGATGGGATGGATGGCCTGTATCGCCCCAGATCCCGATAATCCCGACCACCTGTTGCGCGTGACCCGCTTTGAACTCGCCCCCCTCGGCGACACGCAGGGCGACACCGAAACCAGACCCGCCGCCGCCTAGAATACCGAAGGACACCCGATGACCGAGATCACAATCGAGAAATATGCCGGCAAGATGAACCGCGCGGGCTATGACGCGTTTTTGCAGGCGATGCGCCATGCGCGCAGTGAACGCAACCGGTCGGTCGAATTGTGTCACTGGCTGTTCTATTCGCTCTCGAACAAGGATGCGGACCTGTCGGTGACCTTGGCTGAACTGAACCTTGATCGCGGGCGGGTGCTGAAAGACCTCGACAAGGCGATGAGCGCGCTGGACAAGAACGTCACAGAAACACCGGGCATTTCCGATTTTCTGTCGGATGCGCTGAACCACGCGTGGACATATGCGACCCTATTCTTTGGTGAACCGCAAATTCGCACCGGTCACGTCTTGGTCGCACTGCTCAGCGATCCACATCTGAAACGCCAATTGACCCGCTACTCCATGGTGTTTGACGAAATATCAGCCGACCAAATCTCTCAGGACAGCCGCACCATCTGGGCCAATTCCGAAGAAGACTCCATGCCGCCGATGGATGGCACCGGATTGTCCTCGCCCAGCGTTGATAGCGGGGGCGAGGATCGCAAGGGCGCCGCCACACCGTTGGGGCGTTTTGCCAAGGATATGACAGCCGTCGCCGCCACCACCGACCCGATCAAAGGGCGCGGCGACGAAATCCGCCAGATCATTGATGTGCTGCTGCGCCGTCGCCAGAACAACCCGATCCTGACGGGCGAGGCGGGCGTGGGCAAAACCGCCGTTGTCGAAGGCTTTGCTCAGGCTTTGGCCGCGGGCGACGTGCCGCCCAAACTGCAAGGCACCTTGCTGTATGAATTGGACATCCAGTCGATGCAGGCCGGCGCCGCGATGAAGGGTGAATTCGAACAGCGCCTCAAATCCGTGATCGACGAGGTACAGAACAGCCCGACGCCAATTATCCTGTTTATCGACGAAGCGCATACGCTGGTTGGTGCCGGCGGTGCGGCAGGCACCGGCGATGCCGCCAACATCCTGAAACCGGCGTTGGCGCGCGGCACGCTTCGCACCATCGGCGCCACCACGTGGTCAGAATACCGCCAGTATTTCGAAAAAGACCCCGCCCTGACCCGCCGTTTCCAACCGGTCAGCGTGGATGAACCCAGCGTTGAGCAATGCTGTTTCATGCTGCGCGGCATCCTTGGCCCGATGGAGGCACATCACGGCGTGCGTATCTCGGACGAAGCGATTGTTTCAGCCGTGTCGCTTTCCCACCGCTATATTCCCGCGCGCCAACTGCCGGACAAAGCAGTGTCTTTGCTGGATACGGCTTGCGCAAGGGTAGCGGTCAGTCAGGCATCCGTACCGGCGCGGATCGCCGATACCAAAGACAAGATCGAGGCACTGAGCAGCGAGATCGCCAGCAAAATCGCCGAACGGGATTTGGGTGAAACTGATGAGGAACGCCTTACCGAAGCCGAAAATGAAAAGGCAGAACTCGCAACGCGCCTGACCGAACTGGAGGCCAGTTACACCGCCGAAAAGGAAGTTGTGGATCGTATTCTGGAATTGCGCCTGTCGCTGGCTGCACAGAACCCAGAAGAAGACGCACCAGACCCTGAAACCCTACGCGCCGAAATGTATGAAAAGATGGCAACGCTGGATGGCGGTAACCCCGACAACCGTATGGTTTATGCCCATGTCGATGCCCAGGCCGTCGCGAGCGTGATCAGCGACTGGACCGGCATTCCCGCAGGGCGCATGGTGCAGGATGAACTGCAGGCCGTGCTGCAACTGGCCGATCGATTACAAGAACGCGTTATCGGACAGGACCACGGGCTGAAGGCCATCGCCAAACGGATCGAAACCAACCGCGCGGGCCTGTCAAACCCGAACAAACCCATCGGGGTGTTCATGCTGTGCGGGCCATCCGGTGTGGGCAAGACGGAAACCGCACTGGCCTTGGCAGAACAGCTTTACGGTGGTGAACAAAACGTCATCACCATCAACATGAGCGAGTTTCAGGAAGCCCACACCGTTTCCCTGCTCAAAGGGGCGCCTCCCGGTTATGTTGGCTATGGCGAAGGCGGCCGGTTGACCGAAGCAGTGCGGCGCAAACCCTATTCCGTGGTGCTGCTGGACGAGATCGAAAAGGCCCACCCGGATGTGCACGAGTTGTTCTTTCAGGTCTTTGACAAAGGCGTAATGGAAGACGGCAACGGACGCACAATTGATTTCAAGAACACCATCATTTTGCTGACCTCGAATGTCGGCACCGATGTAATCATGAAGATGGCCGAAGCGGGCGAGACCACACCGGATCTGGATGAACTTGAGGTCGCAATGAAGCCCTTCCAGCTCGACGTTTTCCCACCAGCCCTTCTGGGCCGGATTGTTTCGATCCCGTATTTTCCACTGGGCCGCGACGTGTTGACGGGTATCACCAAATTGAAACTGGGCGCTGTTGAACGCCGCCTCAAGGGCGCGCATGGCGCGGTGATCACCTATGCGGACGGAGTCATCGAACATATCGTCGCACAATGCCGCGACCCTGATAGCGGCGGGCGCATGATTGACAACATCATCACCAACTCGATCCTTCCAGACCTCAGCCGTCAGGTCTTGAGCCGGATGGTATCAGGGGATGCTTTTGCAACGGTTGAAGTGTCGGTGGTGGACGATGGGTTTAGGTATAATTTCATATAATCGATAGGGAGAAGAAGATGGCGGCGGAAAAGCTGGATTGGGTGTTGGTTCAAAGCTATGGCAATGATGCCATTGGAGCGGTTGGTTTTATCGGCAACAAAGCCGTATGCGTAACAGCCTTTCATGATGATTGGGATGCAAACAGGGACGGCACCGTGAAAGGTGCCGAATTCTTTTTGTCAAAGATGCCTTTCCTCAGTCTTGAAGGGAAAAATGTAGTCGAGGTCGCTCGGCAAGGTCAGTATCAGCAAGATATCCTTAAGCGCGATGCTGGTTTCTCAAATATGGCGACCAAGCTTTACTTGAATTTTGCCCGTGGGTTGGTGCTTGACGGTATATATACGGTGTATTTTTCTCGTGCTGTAAAAATGCAGGCGCGCGGTGCTGCAAAAATGATCGGCGGCGGCACAGTCAAGGAATTTGCGATCCGCAAAGGGTATGAAAAAGCGGTGAAGGAAGCGTTTAACGCGGCAACAGCGCGGTAGACGCCTTCGGCCTAAAGCTCCGCCAACATCGCATCCACCGCTTTTCGATAGGCCAAAGCTTCGGGCGGGATGCGGCGTACCGGTGCGGGGCTTGGCATACCATGCCCGCGCCGCCGCATTTTGCGGTCGGACCACGCTCGCAAATCGGCAATGGTTTTGCCGCGCAAGAACGGGTTCGCATTCACCACCTGCGCGCCCATCACTGATAAAACCGAAGCCTCCGCATCCGCCCGCAAGGCTTTATGCGCCCCCGCCGGCCCCAGAAAATGGGCAAGATAAAGACGCCCCGCGGTGATCAGATGACCGCGCGCGCGCAGGAAAGCTTCGTTTTCCCGCGCCAGATTGCGCACCATTGCGCGGCTCAGCGCGGGATCCGTGCGCAGCGCCAATACCTGTGACCGGCTCATCTTGCGCACCAGATCGGGCCGATAGTCCCGCATCATCCGCAACCACGTGCTCTGGATAAACTGACCAAGACCGGTCGCCGTCGACAGTGGGTTTTTGGCCGTCGCAACACCCGCGCTTTCGACACGGATGATCTGGTTCACCAAAGCATCGACCGCCTGTGTCACACCACCGCTGCCGCCCCCCGCATAGGTGAGCGGGTCAAGCGGCTGGCCGTCGACATGCAGTTCGAAATGCAGATGCGGACCGGTGCTGCGGCCGGTGGTACCGACGAACCCGATCACCGACCCGGCGGAAACCTGTGTGCCCTTTTTCAAGGTCTTAGCAAAGCCATCCAGATGGGCATACCGTGTCTCTACCCCATCTCCGTGATCCAGATAAATGACGTTGCCATACCCGCCGCCTTGGCCCGCCCGCGTGACACGTCCGGCCGCCACCGCGCGCACCGGCGTGCCGGTAGGTGCTGCCCAATCCACCCCGTTGTGGTTGCGTAACTGGTTCAGAATAGGGTGATGGCGCGGCCCGAAACCGGAGGTTTTTACGCCATCGACCGGCACCAGAAATCCGCCGCCAAGGCCACCACCGGTGCCCGCAGGCCCCTCGAAATCAAAACAGCTGAAGTCATCTGCGCTTGCCAGAACATAACAGCGCATGTTTTGCGTTTTACCGTGGATCCCGACATACAGCACTTCGCCCAAACCCCGCGCCAAAGGTCCCGGATCAGCAGCACGCAGCACCACCATTTCGTCGTCATCCGCGACAAAGCGTTCCAGATCGAAACGCTGCGACATCAACACAATCAGTTCACCGACAACACTTGTCGACATCCCGTTGCGGATCGCCGCAGAATATAGCGCATCCAACAGCCGGACCTCACCGGGCTTGCCAACGTCCTGACCGATATCACCGGAGCGCGACAAAAGATCCGCATCAATCCAAGGATCTGCCGCGGGTTCAAACCGCCCTGCACCGATCTGCGCAAGGCTGGCCAAATATCCATCCGGCCCATAAACCGACATCGACATCAAGCGCCCCGCAATCGCATCGGGCCGCAGACGCAACGCCACAACCGACCCACGGGGCAAAAGTTCGGGCAGGTTCAGTTTCTGTTCAGCGGCGCGTGTAACGCCAGCCGTTTCGTTTCCGCTTAGCCCACCCGACACCAGAATATCCGGCAAGCGCCGCGCAGTCTGAAGCACAATGATCTCGTCCTTGAACAAAACGCTGCGCTGACTTTCGCGTAACGTGACGGCTGTGCTGGTGGTATTCTCTATCTGCGTTTCGACATAAACGGCAGCCTGGGTTGGCGCATCCTGTCGGGTTTCCGCCCCCTCGATAAGCGCGCCCCAACTGCTGTCTTCTTCAACAACGATCAATGCACCTTCTGACACGGGTGGGACGTTGGCTTTATCTGTTGCCGCGCGAAACCCCTGACTGCGCTGCGCTTTGAACAAGGCAAAATCGTCGCGGCTGGATGGTAGGGTCGTGATCAAACGCCGTTCTGCCACAAACAAGCTGTCCTTCAGCGCCAGCACAGCGTTCGGCCCATCGCGGGTCAGGCGACCGCGCGCAAACGCCGTCGGGGCGGACAGGGTTTTTGTCTTGTCGTTTTGTACTCCGGCAAACCGCAGGATCATCGGATCGCGGCGCAAATCGACAAAGGAATTCAACCGCTCCACATCGACAGAAGATCGGGCTGTTGCATCGCTTTGTACCAACGCAAGCTCGCTATCTGCGGTGGTCGGGTTATCTGTCTGCTCAAGGCCCGAAACATCACCCGACACCCACAACGCCCAGCCCCAAAACAATGCGGCACAAACACCAGGACCCGAAACGATGGCCCCGATCCAAAGACCGCGCCGCCGCCGGCGTCGGGTTTTGGCATGTCGCGCTGTGGTTTGAAAACGCGGATCAACCTCGAACGGCATAGATTACCGGAACACGCCGCCCAGCCTGCTGCCGGAAATCGTTCGTTTCGGGGCCGCTTTTGCCGCTGGTTTTGGCGCTGCGCGCCGCGTTGTGGTGGCACGCGGTTTGGCAGCGGTGCGGCTGGTTGTTCTGCTCGAACCGGACGATGCTGCACGCGGTTGCGCGGCGGCGGCGACAGGTTTCGGGCAGACAATGTCATCCTGCATAACAATCTGGCGGAACAGATCGACGGTTGGATCAAGCGAAACTGCTTCTACCCCGTCAATCTCGTCAAAGTAGCGCCCGACAGAACGACGCGACCCCGGCCCCCATTGCCCGTCAATGCCGGCTGAATAACAACCCATCCGCGCCAGTTCGGTTTGCAGCGCCGTCGCCAGCAGCGGTGCAGGCGGGTCGAAAGCACCCGAGGCGACTAACGTGCCAAACAACTCGGCATCCTGAGCGCGCAAGGCGCGGCGCGCCTCTAGGTTTTCATAGCTGATTTCGTTGCTCGTCACCTCGCCCAAAGGTTCGGCAGGGCTAAAGGACGCAAGCGTAAGATCCTCGATAATACCGACAATGATAGACGGTTCTGGCAAACCCGCCGCCCGTGGCAATGCCGCCTGTTGGGCCTGCGGTGTGGGGGCAAAAATTACGACCTCGCCTGCATCAGGCGAAGGTGTCGCGGTTTGCAAGGCAACCGGCATCAATGCCACATTGGCAGCTGGGGCGCTGACCGGTGTCAGGGAAACCACTGAATTGCTGACCACATCATTGCTGATCAGCGATACCACAGGCGCAGCCGGCGCAGGCGCGGCGCGCAACACCAAATCGTTCTGCAAGGTGGAGGTGACCGTCACGCCGGCAAGCAGACTGCCAAGTCCGGTGTCGGTCTGGATCTCGGATCTCAGCAAATCGGTCAGCCGCATACCCGTCGCGGGACAATCCGCCCCCGCAACTGTGGAAACCGCGCTTAGCATCTCCATTCCCGGTTGCGGCAGGGGCAGGACAAGATCAACATCCTGAGCCGGGCAGGCCTCGACCAACAGCGCCACTTTGCTCAGGCCGGCGGCCGCCAACCGGCCGACCACATCGTCAAAGCGCAGCGGCCCACCCTCAAGCAGAATGCCCGCACCGTCCTGTGTCAGCGGGCCGGTCAAATAGATCACAGCGCTTTCGTTGCCATCCAATACGTCTAAGGCCGCGATCGCAGCGTCACGGGGTTGATCGCGCAACATTTGCACCACATCCAGCCCGCCACTGCGCAATGCAGCGGCAGCATGGAATGCATCAGAGAATGCACTGGGCACGGCAGGACCGGATTGGCCAATCACAACGCCTTGCCAGTCTTGGGCCATTGCCGCCGTCGACAACATCAAACCAGCCGCACATCCCAGTGATGTCGCCCAGTTGCGCAAACGCCGACTTTGTCCAAAGGGGATCATTCTGCCTAATCTCCTGTCTTCCAAATTATCCTACATCGAAAATCCTGCCGAGAGCGAGTCGTGATTGGCGCAGCTGTCGGGAAATCCCTCATTTCGCGGGCGGATAGATGAAAAAGGTCCAGCGCTCGCTTTTGCGGGTGTCTACTTCGTGAAACCTTGCTTCGATCAGCCCACGCACAAGGCAATCCGCCTCTCCCGTGATCTTAAACCGGTCCGGTGCAACACACATCGGCGTGGCACCTGTCAGTACTTCGCGGCCAAAGACATCCTGCGCGAAGACGTAAAAATATCGGGAGGTCAGGACCTCATCAATCACATTGGCGCATTGATTGGGACCAATTGTCCACCAACCCGAGGTGTTGAACGCCGTCCGTTCATAGGCACCCAGCGCCACGTTGATCACATCAAAGGTCTGGTTGCAGACGGCAAATTGCGCCGCGCCCCGTGACGGCAGACCGTGGATCAGGGCAATACAGCCCGCCAGAAAACCAATCACATTGCGGCGCATTAAACGTCCTGACACAAGATTCCCGCAAATAACCTGTTCACAGACGGTGCTTAGAAGGCAATGATTTCAAAAACTTCCGCCAAGCTGCGTGGGCAAAATACCACAAATTCGATCCATAGCCACAATAATGCTGAAAAACAGCGCAATATAGGCTATATTGCCGCCATGATACGCGTTTTAGGCATAACAGTCGGCTTGGTTATCTTGACCGTTGGTGGGGGCATCGGCCTTTCCAATGCCCATGGCTCCGCAGGAAAGGCGGCGATATCCACGCCCGACCCTTTCGAGCCGGACAATGCTGAACTGCGCCGGATCCCCTTGTCTGTGAAAAAGGAACTGACAGCGGATGCCCCGGATGCTGAGGATATGTCGCATGTGGTGGCTAAAGATGTGTCGCGGGCCAATGTCATGCGCTGGCGTTTGTTCGGATCGACACTGGCACCGGAAACCGGCAAGCGTCCGAAATCACGCAGCAAGGCACCAACACAAACGGCACACGCCTCAAGCGATCTGGTGTTTGATGCGCCGGTTCTATCTTCAGCTGTGACCCCCGTTCTGGCGCCGTCACCGCAACAACGCGTGCTTGCTGTGCCGCCGGCACAGACCCAACCGGTAAAGAAGCATCGCAGCATGCATGATAACCCGAACCCCGGGTTCCTGATCGGCGTTTTCCGCTAGGTCAGCGCAGCATCGCGCCACAGCACAAATTTCCCGTTTCACATCCGAAAATTGCGGCTTTTCCCATGATTCCGATTGACTTGTGACGCAGTTCGCGGCGCTATGGTCAGGCAATTGGTTAATATATTTGCAAGGAAGTCTCATGTTATTTAAGCGCCTTTTTCTCACGACACTCGCCACCACAATCGCCCTCGCCACCTCGTCATTTGCACAGGAAACACCGGTATTTTCGCTGGAACTGAACGGTGCGACCGAAACCGAGGCCGGCAGCTGCCGACTGACCTATGTTGCGGCAAACCGGACCGGCAACGCCCTGGACAGAACCGCATACGAAGTCGCGGTATTTGATTCTCAGGGGGCCGTAACACGGCTTTTGGTACTGGAATTCGGTGATCTGGTTGAGGGTAAAACCAAAATTCTGCAATTTGATCTTGCCGGAACCCCTTGCGGTGCCATCTCGCGCATTGTTGTCAATGATGCGGCGGCCTGTGTCGTTGCCGGTGCGGAGTCACCGATTTGCATGCAATCGCTGACCGCCTCTTCACGCACAGCAATTCAGTTCGGCATCTGATCTTTGGATCACGGCGTGCCTTGGCACGGATGACGACAGAAAGGACGTTATGGAACAGTTCTTGGGGACTTCTTTCAATCCTGCCACGTTGGTAGTGTTTTTTGCTTTGGCGGTGCTCTCCTTGATGTCGGTTACGGTTTCCGTCTTCAAGTTGGTCCAGTTTGCCCGCATCGGCGTTGGCAAAAGGCACCGCGCAGAGGAAATTCTGGATACCTGGCTGTCGGGGCGCGGTGACGATGCGATGCGGCTGGCCTCTGATCGTAAATCGGTCCTGTCGCGCATCCTGCAAGCGGTGTTTTCCGGCGTTCAGGCCAAGCCGGGTGATACCGCCTATGCCGAAGAGCTGGGCCGCCAGACCGCCGTAATCGAACTGGCACGCATGACCGAAAGGATGCGCCTGCTGGAGATGGTGGTACAAGCCGCCCCGATGCTGGGTTTGCTGGGTACCGTGATCGGCATGATTGATGCGTTTTCGGTCTTGTCGCTGTCGGATGGCGGTGTCGATCCCGCGGCCCTTGCCGGTGGCATCTGGACCGCTTTGACAACAACGGCTGTGGGGCTGGCGATTGCGTTGATTGCCTATTTCTTTGCCAGCTGGTTCGAAAGCCGGATCGACCGTGAACGCAACCTGATCGAAGCGGCGATTTCCGCCGCGATCTATGGTCGGGTTGACCCAACCGCAAAGGCATAGCAGGGGCGTGGCAAGCGGCTTTACCCTTAACCTACCAAAAAGGCGGACAAATTACCGCTTTGCATTGACGCCTTTGGCCGATGCAATGTTCCAGCTGTTGATTTTCTTTATGTTGTCATCGGGTCTGACACCCTATTCATTGTTGCCGTTTCAAAGTGCGCAGGCACAGGCCAATGCCGCCCCCACGGTTGCCGGTGAAGAGGGCGAAGACCCCGAACCGCCCGCCCTTGAGGATGCCGGTGATGTCGCCCTTTGGACCATCGAGGCCGAGACAGTTCTGGTCGGGGGGCAACGGTTTGGATTTGACGCGCTCGACGATCTTGCCGACGCGCTTGGAACTGCCGGATCGCCCGGAGCGGTTGTCCTAATTGTGCGCCCTTCCGCACAGGTTCAGGATATCACCACGGTTCTTGCGCGCCTTAGTGCCGCCGAGGTCGCCTCCGTACAGGTGAGTATCGGGGAGGAGTTCTGATATGGCTCCGCGTCGTCGCCCCCTGCCCCGCCCGAGCGACCCGATCAGACCCGATGTCTCGTTGTTCATTGTGAACATCGTTTTGCTGCTGATCCTGTTCTTTCTGGCGACCGGTTCATTGGTCAGTACGCCGGACGAAGGGGTGCGCATATCTGAAACCCGCGACCTGCCGATTGACCAGTTGCCCAAACCGGTGCTGATCGTTGAAGAAGACGGCAGGTTGACACTTGATGGCGAAGAACTGGCGGCCGACGGGTTGCCTCAAGCGATGGTCGGTCACAGCGTTCTGCATGTATTGATCGACCGCACTGCCCCCGCCCTTGATCTGCTGAAACTGGTCAACCGGCCCGGCATGGAAAACCTGGATATCCGGCTTGTCACCATTCACCGGAGTAAGGGAACATGAGCTTTCTACCTTACAGCGCATCCGGTTCCGGCGGATGGTGGGCCGCAACAACAGGGGCTGTTGTCCTGCATGGTGCGGCCATCGCGATCGGGTTTGGCGGATTGCAAAATGTGCTGGCGGTTGCTGCACCTGATCCCGAAGAGCGCCCCGAATACACGATCACAATTGCGCCCCTCGACAGTGACACCATCGCCGGTTTGCTGGAACAGGAGGGCGAGGCGGGCGCGGATGACGGCGACGGAATTGATCCCGCCGCCCCCGAAACCGTCGAAGATGCCGCGCCCGAAGAACTGGCCGCACTTGCACCGGAAGAAACCGTTGCCGCAGAGCCAGTTGCACCGGAAGCCGTCGAACCCGAACCCGTCGAGCCGGAGCCGGTAGAGCCCGAAGCCGTCGCGCAAGAACCTGAAAAACTGGCCGCATTAGAGCCTGAAACACCCGAAGCGCTTGACCCCATTGCCGCCGCCCCGATCGAGGCGGAGCCGGAATCCATCCAACCCATCACCCCTGCCGCGCCCGAAATGCCCGATAGCAATCCCTTGATCCCCGAAACGGTCACGGCTTTGCCATCTGCTGCTGCGCTTAGCCCAGTTGTGCCCGAAGGCACCGCGGGATTGATTGCAACGCCAGTGCCCAGCGGTGCGGAAACGATTACCCGTGTGCCGGCACAAACCGAAATCATCCGCCCTGCCGCCGCTGCTGGCACTGTTGTCGCGGCGATAGGACGCAGACCCGACATCACACCGCCCAAACCGAAAGCCGCCGCGCCTGCCCCTTCCGCGCAGGATATCGCCGTGGGCGAATTGCTGCGCCGGATCAAAACCGCTGTGACCGATCCTTGTCTGCTGGCCTTGCCGCGCCGGGACGGTACAGAGGGTGTCGGTCTTGCCCTGATCGCCAGCTCGGATGCTGCTATGGCGCGGTTCAGTGATACCGTGCTCACCGAGAAAGACACCGACATCCGTCAAACCCGCGTGCTGATTGACGAACGGCAATGCGCCGCGCTGGATTATGTCAGATTGAACCGCGATTATCCGGCGACGCAGCTTGGTCTGCGCCTTGATGCCGCTGAAGTGCCGTCAGGCGGCAACCTTACCGGTGTCCTTCGGGGGACGGCGGGGCGGTATGTGACTTTGGTCCTTATCGACAACAATGGTGTGGTGCAGGATCTGCAACGCTTTATGTCGTTCTCTGGCAACTTCGCGCGGTTTGACGTGCCCGTCACCCGCCCGGGTGCGCCCCGCGATACCAAACAGATGCTGCTGGCCATTGCGACGCGCCGCCCTGCGACAGAAATTCGCGCAAGGGCGGGGCAACTGGCCCAGGATGTGTTTTCCGGCCTGTCCGGCGAGATCGCCAGTCAAGCAGCCCTCGCCGTCACCACCTTTGACGTGCGTTGATCCTAGCCCTCGGGAGGCAACAGCTTGACGTAGCCCACACTGGCGGATGCGGCCCCTTTGCGACCAGAGATTTCCTCAAGCACCAAGGCCAGAAGCTCCGCCGCCGGAATGCCGTCGCCGGCGGTCGCCGTGCGGGCCAGCGGGCTGTCGCTGGCGACGATTAAAACCAGTTGCGGCACCGCCTCCGACCCTTTGGCAAGGGTCAAACCAAAGTTCAGACTGCGCTGCCCCCCCACCGGATCGGACAGGCGTTCCGTCAGGTTAAAGATTGCGCCACTTGGGGTGATCAACGCCGCCCATACCGACTGACGCCCGATATCGCCTATCCGCACTGTCATGGCCTGCCCCGAGACCATCTCGTCTTTTGTCATCTCGATTCTGGGCGCTTCACGTCCCCGACCCTGCAGCGCATGGGTAAATTCAAGGGCCGCACATTGATCCGACGTGATCTGGCGCGGCAGGATCGCAGGACGCGCGCCAAACTTTTCTTCATAGGCGACAGGCAAACCGGCAAGCTCTTCACCGGTTTGGGAAAACACTTCGACCATACCGGCATTGCGACCGGCGGGTACCCGCGTCAGCAAGGTACAGCGGCCCGCGTCGAATTCGGCCAGAAACCCCGCGCGGGTATCGGCACGGCGTGCCGGCATGCCAGCCGTTTGCGTGCCCAGGTCGATGCCGGACGCAAGCGGTGGTGGTGCCTCGCCCAACATGCCCATTTGCCAGGCACCAAATCCGACAGCAGCGCTGATCACAACGAAGGACCCGACCAAAAGACCCAGCGCTTTGTTCCCGCCACGACTTTCGACTTCCTGTTCCGGCAGGGTAGCGGGGCCCATGGTTTGTGGTGTGATTGTGCTGGGATACACGCTGCGTTGGGTCATTGCTGTGGTCGGTATTTGCAATCCGTGCGGCGGCGCGGTGAATTGTCCGGTTGTGGATTCAGACGGATAAAATGCCATCCCTTCGCGGTAGGCCGCCGGTATCAATTCCGGATGATCGACCATTTGACCAACCAGATCCATCGACGCAGGCCGGCGCGTTTCATCAGGTTCCAACATATGGCTCAGAATAGGGCGCAGTGCCATCGGAACTGCCGATAGATCGGGTATGCTCAGACGCGATTGCACCGCCACAACGATAGAACTGCCCATATCAAGCGGCGTGCCGATGGCAGCCGCAGCGGTCAGCAGGGCAAGCCCGTAGATATCCGCAGGCGAGCTGACCTCGCCCCCGCCCAGTTGTTCCGGCGCGACATATTTGTATTTACCGGCAAACTGTCCGTGGGTCGTGCCCTCGGTGACCACAGTGGATTTCGCAATTCCAAAGTCGATCAACCGGGCCTGGCTGACATCCCCACCCGGCAGCATGACGTTATCCGGCGAAAGATCGCGGTGGGTCACGCCCTGCGCATGGGCCTTGGACAAACCGCTGCTTAAGCGTTTGAGCAAGGTCATCACAGCAGGCACAGGAAGCGCGCCGAATTCCTTGATGTGGTCAGACAGCGGGATGCCCTCAATAAACTCCATCACCAGAAAATACTGGTCCAGATCGCGGTCGTGGACATAATTATAATAACGGACAATCGCTTCATGGGCGAGCTGGCGCAGGGTGCGCGCCTCGCGTTTGAACATCAGCCCGGCTTTTTCATCTTCGGCCAGTTCGGGCAGGATCGCCTTGATCGCCACGGGGTCACCGGTGCCGATTTCCACACCGCGATAGACCGCGCCCATGCCGCCGGACTTCAGAACCTGTTCGATCCGGTAGTTGTTATTGATCGTTGTACCAATGCCCAATGCGGTGCTTTGCGGCCGCACAGGCGGCGCGCCGACAGGCGGGTCAAGCGGGGGCAGTTCATCGGACGGTTGATCCGCTTCGTCCTGTGACGGGGCGTTTTTCGGGTCTGGCGTATTGGCGGAGGGATGCGCCTCGAATTGGGTGCGTTCGGCATCCTCATCGGCAGGTTCCACGGGGGGGCGGCTTACGATCCGCGTCTTGTCGTCGTCATCGTCGTCCGATACCGGTGGCACGCTTTGGTTTCCCTTGCTGTTGTCTTTCCCGCTCACACTACCGACCCTGTATCCAAACTACTGTTATCGAGATCATATAGCATCTCATCTTCCGCCGGTGGCGGCGCATCAGAACAATGCATCGCAATAACGGTGACGTTATCGCGCGCACCCCGCCGCACTGTTTCGTCGATAAGCTGCGCGCAAGCTTCTTGCGGTGGATACCTCAGCAGCATTTGTGCAATTTCCGCATCCGCGATGTGTTCTGTCAACCCGTCCGAGCAAATCAGGAACACGTCGCCCAGCTGCAATTCCCCTGTGACCCGTTCACAAATCGGTTTTTCGCTGACACCGACCGCATGGGTGATCACGTTCTTGCGCGGCCAGTTCGCGGCTTCCTCGGCGGTGATTGATCCCGCATCCAACAAGGCGCGCGCTTCGGTATGGTCACGGCTTTGTTGAACCAGCTGACCGTCGCGCAGCAGATACAACCGGCTGTCGCCCGACCAGATGCAATCAAAGCGGGTTTGATGCA
The DNA here is from genome assembly GCF_000622325.1 of Sulfitobacter geojensis. NCBI lineage: Bacteria > Pseudomonadati > Pseudomonadota > Alphaproteobacteria > Rhodobacterales > Roseobacteraceae > Sulfitobacter > Sulfitobacter geojensis. Next base: position 14,426 of record NZ_JASE01000003.1, on the reverse strand, counting down.
CCAGAAGCGCTGCGACCGTGGCCCCGATCATGCCGCCCTCCAGCTGCGCAGCTTGTGCGCGGATCACTTCGTTGGCCTGCGTCAATCGCTGGTCGAAGCGGGCAACCAGATCATCCGCCGACACCGCCAGCCCAATCGAGTTCAGTTCATGCACAATGGTCTGGCTGGCAAAATCACCCGCCGCGTGCCCCCCCATGCCATCCGCAACCACCCAAAGCCCGTATTCAGGCCGCGACAAATAGCTGTCTTCGTTGACCTTGCGTTTACAGCCGACATCGCTGCCCTGTCCGGTCTCGAAAGTGAAATAATCGTTCCGGTTCACGCCCCCGCCTCCGCTTCGCCCGCGACACCGCCCAAAAGCCAGCCCAAGGCTTGCGGTTCCGGTAATCCCGCACATCCCAACCACGTTGCCGCGCGATTGACCTGCGCATCGCGCGTGCCTGTTGCCCACCAGTAGGATCGCATCAGCTGCGCGCGTTCAACATCCGGTCCCGCAGCAGAGGCCAGCAAAGCGTCCAGATTGCCCTCGGGGTGATGCGCCCACAAGGTCGGGCCAATCGCCGCGTGGTTCTCGCCCTCGGCCGCAATTTCTATATCCAGCCCTTCCAGCAATGCCGCAGCACCTTTGCCTGCTTGCATCCGGTCCAGATGCGCCGCCATCCTATCCCACGGGGCTTGATCAACCCCCGCGCCCAAGGGTACCGGCACATCCGCGCCACTTGCCAGCAAGATCAGCGGAAATCGCCGGCCAACCCGATCGCGCGAAGGACGCAGAATACCAACAACCGTTTGCCCCAAAACAGAGCGCCCGATCCAGAACCGCAGATCTTGTGCCCCGTCCCAAAACGGGCCCCATCCCTGACCCATTTGATCCCGCAAGACCGGCAGGCAGGCATCGAGCCACCCGTTGAACACACCCAGCACCGGTTCGGGAATCCCTGTTTGCAGAAAATCGCCATATTCGGGGTGCTTACCCATGATGCCGATACCTGCTGTGCCCATCTTATTGCTCCAGTGACGCAGGGCAGGAAAAATCCGCCAATTCGCGCATCAGAAACGGCACCGTGGTGCTGTTGAATTCAATCCGGTAGGTGATCGTGCGCCCGCCTACATCATGGGTAACGTCTACCACGTTATTGCTCACACGGGACCTCCCTTTGCGCAGAAAGTTCACAATGTCCCAGCGCCCTTCGGCAAAGGTGATGTTGGACTGGCGATCATCGGCGCCCGGAAACAACTCCAGCGCCACACCGGAACTTTGACCGGGCCAGCTCAGCGCGGCGGGAATGCTGTCAGGCTGGGTGCGCACAGACCCGCCGTTCATCGACAGGATTGCCAGCTCGACCGACGGGGACGAACTAAGATGCGTGACCGACATATCGACTTTGGGCTCTGACGAGCCGGTTGCGAAAAACGCCAGCTGGATCGCCTGTGCACGGTCAAATTGTTTGAGGGCGGCCAGCGACAAGGTCTGGCCGATGGCGCTGTCGGGCGCCGGCATCAACCCATCCGCGCCACGGATCACATGAGGTTGTAGATAAGACGTATAAAACGTGTCCATCCGCCCGCCGGGCCCGAAGAATTGCCCGAACACCGCAGGCGACAGATGGCGCCCCGTCCCGAAGGGATAGAGCGGCGCAATCAGGTCACGGCAGAATTGCGATACATCGTCGTTCAGCGCGCGGTTCAACTGCGTCATGGTGGCCGCGGTGGCCACGGCACGGAATTCCGTATCGACCTCGTTCAACATGCGCGCGAGATCCTTTGGCAACGCGGTATTGTTGCGCGTCAGCGCCGACAGAGACTGGCTTAGCATGGTTTCATCTGCGGGGGTCGGGGCAACGATAGACTGACGCCGGTTTTCGCGCAGGTCCGCCAGATTGGCGAGGATCACGTCAACGGGGCGGTTCGGCGCTTCACCTTTCAGCAAGCTGTGCCACTGCGCGAAATCGTCGGTCATCCGTTCGACCTGACGGCGCTGCGTGTCTTCTGCCACTGCATTGCCCGCGCGGGTCTGGACCTTGCCCTTTTTCGCGATGTTGTCCAGCACGACACGCTGGAACACGCCGGACTGGCTGTAGATCCGGCGGAACACCGCGTCGCCCATCCCCTCGCTCAACGCGCCGCTAGCGATCTGGTCTGCCGAAATATCGCCGATCTGATCGTACAGCCGCGTCAGCCGCGTTTCTTCCTCGACCGCTTCCACATATTCCAGAATTGGCGACGCCACGGAGGAAGACAAAACCGCAAGTGCCTCATATTGCGGGGCGTCGTTGGACAGGGGACCAAGGCCGATACGGCCAAACATTTCGCGCCAAGCTGCGTTGAATTCAATCCGGTAAGCGCGGTGCAAGTCGCGTTCGAGATTGGACAGCTGCGATTCATATCCCACACGTCCGGCGGCCTCCCCCAGCACCCATTGGTCATCGCGCAACCGGTCCCGCGCCGACGTCAGCTCTTCAAGGAAGAAACCCCAATAGCCCTCGAATGTGTAAATCCCCGGCACGCCCACCGACGCCAGCGGGCTGCCATCCGTGGTTTCAAACACACGCTCGACCTGCCCGGACACCCGTTCCACCAGATTGAAATCCGGCACACCCGAGGTCGCTGCGCGGTCCTTAATCGAGGCATAGGCCTGATCGGCCAGCGGCAGGTTCACGATGGCTTCGCGCGCGCTGCGCACGATTTCGGGGTCAATGGCCAGTGCAGGCAAACGATCCTCGTCCAGACTAAGCATCGCGGCCAGATGGGCGTTGATCCTGTCCCGCTCGTCCGCTTGCCCCGGCCCGGAAAACAACCGCCCCCAGACTTCTTCGAAATAGGCCGCGATGGCGGCGTCATCGCCCTGCCCTTGGCCCTGTCCGCCCAGCAACAGATAGACCTTGAGCGCACGATAGATACCGCCGGTTTCCTTATCGGCGATCAGCTGCGGTATCTCGTTTTCCAGATGCAGGATCATGCGGGGCCGCAGCATCCGTTCCAATCCGTCGGAATAGGCGCGATCGGCGGCCAGCGACACCTCACTATGGCGCGACAGACCGAAACCTTCCCAGACCGGCGGCGTGCGGGTATCGCCGTAACCCGCAGTCATGTTGCGCAGATCCTCAAGATGCAACAGAATGACCGAAGGATCGGTGTTGTCGACCACGGGGCGGGAAATCTCGCGGCGGGCTTTGCTGAAATAACTTTGGGTTTCCAGATCGGCCGTGCGCAGCAAAGTGGCGTTTTGCCAGAAGCTGAAACCGAAAGCACCCATCGCCGCCATCGTCGCCCCGACAATGACGCCAACCGCACCCGTGCGCATAATCCGCGCGCGGCGGATCGCCTTGTAATCAAAGCTGACCCAATCGCGTTCTTCAAAGATCACCCGTTTCAGCAGATCATGCAGGAAGAACGATTTACCCTTGCCCGACATAAACGACGGCTGGAATTCAACGCCGTCCTGATTGCGTGACATCGCCCCCAGAACCTGATCAATCGGCGTGCCTTCCTGTGTGCCGGAGCTGAAATAGAATCCGCGCAGAATAGCGTTGGTTTTATAGCGTGTCGGTTCGAACACCTGCCGGATGAATTCGGCCACATTGGCGCGCATCATTGCCATCTGGCCCGGCAGGCCAAAGACCGCAATACGGCTGACGCCATCGGGTTCTTCGTTCATCCGGTCGATGACCTCATCGCTCAAACGGGCAAGAAGCGCGTCAAACTCGGCCTCCACATTCTTGTAGGTCTCTGCCTTGCGGTCCTTGGTCTGAAAGGTAACTCCCCAAACGCTTTTGCGCCGCAGGGTGCTGAAACTGGCAAAATATTCGCGAAATCCCGCGATCAGATCGGCCTTTGTGAACAGAACATACACGGGAAAATCGATTTTGAGCTGTTCGTGGATTTCACCCAAGCGTTTGCGTACAGTCTGGGCATGGGCAGCCAGATCTTCGGGCGTGGCGTTCAACATCTGCTCCACCGAAAACGCCAGAATAACACCGTTGATCGGCTGGTCAGGCCGCCCGTTTTTCAACAGGTTCAGGAAGGACCCCCAGCTTGCCTCATCCGCAATCGCATCACTGTCCTGCGTGGTATAGCGCCCGGCCGTGTCAATCAGAACGGCGTCTTCGGCAAACCACCAATCGCAATTGCGCGTGCCGCCAAAACCGGCACCCTGTTCCGGCATCGCATCCAGACCCGGGAATTCAATGCCGGAATTTCGCAGTGCTGTTGTTTTGCCTGCACCGGGCGGGCCGATGATCACGTACCACGGCAGATCATAAAGGTAATTCTTGCCGCCGGACTTCTTGAGCTTGTCCAGCGCCAGCTTCATGTTCTCGGCCAGCACCTTGCCGTCGCCGGTCTGATCCGGCAGCAGGCTTTCCTCCAGCTTACGCGCTTTCTTGCGCCGCGACCGCCAGCGCAGCAGATAGATCAGACCGATCAGGCCAAGGATGCCGGCAATAGACGCAAGACGTGCAAAAACCGTGCTGATGACTGCATAACCGGTCAGCGGGAAACCGAACCAAATGGCCGCAAAGATCGCCAGAAATCCGCAGAGGATCAGGAACGCCTTGCCCCATTTGGATTTGAACATCCGTTGCAAAAGCCGGAACAGCCTGACCACCGGATTAAAGATCGCGCGCATGTCAGCTTACTCCGGTGCTTCTTCTCTGGGGATCATGATCTCGACCCTGCGGTTGCGGGCGCGCCCCTCGCGGGTGGTATTGTCAGCAATCGGATCAACCGCGCCTTTGCCCTCGACCAGCAGGCGCGAGGGATCAATCAGAACGCCGCCCAGAATATCGCCTACGGCCTTGGCCCGCGCGATTGACAGCGCTTCGTTGGTTTTGAACTGGCCCCGCCCCGTTGGCGGAATGCTATCGGTGTGGCCGACAACCCGCACTGGACCCTGTTCGTCATCAAAAGTACGCCCGATGGCGCTGGCCAGTTTGCTGAAATCATTGGTCAAACTGGCAGACCCAGACCCGAATTGCAGGACATCCCCGACACGTACAAACACCCAGTCATTGGTGCGCGCCACCTCGACTTCACCGGCCTCGATCTCGGTCGCCAATGCCGCGCGAATACGTTCAAGCTGGGTCGACTGGGGTGCCTCATATCCGCGCACAATCGGTGCGCTGCGTTCAATCGTCACCGGCGGCTGACCGGCATGCAACGCCAGAATACGCCCGCGGACCTCTGCCCCTTCGCGGGTCAGCAAGGTCGAAAGCGTCGCAAACAGCGACACGACCATCACCATCGCAATGGCCGCGATCACCCAAAGCGGCGTGCCGCCCTGCCGCCGCTTCCCGCCCAGTAAAACCGGGGTCCAGCGCACCGACACATCATCATCCGGGCGCGGCTTTACGCGGCGCAGAGTCTCGTACATCGCGGTACGGATGCGGCTGAGTTCGACAGAACCGTTAGGCATTGCGCGGTACTGTCCTTCGAACCCGAGCGACAGGCACGTCAGCATCAGTTCGATCACATTGTAGCGCTGCGCGGGCGCCCGCATCGCCTCGTCCATCTTCTGGAAAAACCCAACACCCGAGGAGCGTTCACCAAAGAACCGTGCCACCATGGAGTATTCCATCCATGTACCGCGATCCGCCCCCGGCAAGTTCTGCACGATATCATCCGCCGTGGCACAAAGTGCGTATTTCGCGTCAAACGCATCCTGTTGCCCGACACCGGCGTTCAGGGCGTTGCGTTCGAACACGTCAATTTCGCGGGTGACATGATCAATCAGCGGCGCAGGCTGCATGTCGACCAGACCCGTGCGCAACCGCCCCAGCAGGATCAACAGGCCGGAAGCGGCCCGCACCAACGGGTTGGACGACCCGCCTGTCTCCGGTCCTGCGGCGCGCAAGGCATCCTGAAACGCGATCCTAGGGCGCGGGGCATATTGCGGGGCTTCCTGTGCGGCACGGATTTCAGGGAAAATCTCTGATCCGGCGGGGCGTTGGCCCGTCCCGGGCTGGTACAGCGGCTGTTGTGGTACAGGCTGCGCATAGGGGTTCTGCAAGGGTGGCGGTGGCGGCGCATAAGACGGCTGGCGCGGCGCGGGTTGCTGCGGATGCGGGTTCAGCGCCCCGCCCAGCCAAGTGTCATCAACGCCGGGATTGTTTATTGGCTGCTGCGCTGGTGCAACGCGCCCGCCCCCCGCCGGCAGACCACTGGTGGGTGACAAAGGCTGACCAAAAACGGTCTTGTCCGCCCCGTCATCCACCGCAGGGGGCGGGCTGGCCGGTGGTGTCCCCGAACCCGATGGCCCGCGCGGTTCCGGCATTGGCAGTCGCTGACCAAAGACGGTTTTGTCGTCATCATCCGACATCACGCGCTCTCCGGTATGGCCCACATTTCTAGTTTCAGATCCGGCCAGTTGCCTGCAAAGTGCATCCCGATTGCAGGTGCTGTCGAGAACTCGCGCCACAGGTCTGTGGACTTATCCAGCACGAAATAGACATTGGTACTGACCACCCTGATCTGGCGCGACGGGTTCGGCAAATGCACGATTCCGATGCCCGGCAGGTTGTTGTTGATGATCTGTTTCATGCTGGTGGACGGGCCCACCTTGGCCAGCTGCGGGAACTGGGTCTGCACCTGTGACAACGGCAGGCCGGAACTGACCTCGATCACAAAGGTCGCCTGCGCAAACAGGTTCCGGTCATTGACCAGTGCTGCATAAGAATTGGCGCGTACTTCTTTCAGCGGCAAACGGATCGCGCGGCCCACATCGCGGGCCAGCAGCCGCTGGATGTCCTGCACCACAGGGGTAAAGCTGGCCTTTGGGTTTTCGTGATCATATCGCGCATAATTCGGAGCCCGCCGCGCGCCCTGATCAAAGGTCGACAATTCGCCCGCCAGCCCGATCAGTTTTTCATAAAGCCGTTCAGGATGTACCGCGGCCATACCTTTGAGGTGTTGCAGCACCGGCAATTCACGGTTCAGCACCATCAGCATCAGATAATCCGTGGCCTGCATGCCGCCGCCCGATGACGGGTCGGAGGCAAAGCGCGCCAGCGTTTCCAACTTGGCCTCGATCCAGCCAACAACGCGGCTAAGGTACCCCTCATAGGCGTTGTGCACCCGCACCACCAAACCTGTTGGCGGGACGGTGTCATCCAGCGTGACAATACCATCGCGCATTTCGATGATGCGGCCCAAATGAATGTTTTGATACCCCGGTCGCGGGGTTTTGCGCAGCACCAGTTCCAGACGCGGATTGGCAATTTCCAAAGTCTGCTCATTGCGCGAGGCTGAAGAGGTTTCCGATACCGTCTCCGTCGATAACAGATAACGCGTTGCAGCGTTTTGCCCTTGGGGCGACACGTTTTGCCCGCCAATGCTGACATCCGGCAGGGTCAGCCAGATCGATAGGCCTTGCGCCTCTTCCTCGGGAACTGGCACGGGCAAGGGCAAAGGCGCGCCGGCAGGGGCGTCAAAAGGGGTGCCATCAGGGAAAATCCCCGCAACAGATGTCAGCCCGATCTTGGCCTGCTGGGCAAGGTCTCGGTTGAACCGCAGCTCGCTCACGCCCCACGGATAGGGCGTAACATCAGCCGTGCGTGCCTGCACCAACCGCTCGGTATAGCGGTCGGCCTGCTGCATATGGTGAGGATGCAAAAAGAGCCCCTCTTTCCAGGCTACTTTGCTGGTCCATGACATCTGCGGGCGGTTTCCTTTTTTGCCGGCACGCGAGGCGCGCGCGCCGTTCGGTTGGCGGTCGTGATCAGTGTGGCCACCCCGAGCCTTGGGGTCAAGCAGAGGTGGTCCTGTTCAGGGCGTTAACCCTAGAACTGGAACCGCATCTGCCCTGTTATGCCATAACTGTCCAGACCGCCCGAGAACCGTCCGTCAAGGCGCACAGACGCATCAAACTGGCGCGCGCCACCGGGTGCGCCGGGTTGCAGCAGCTTGGTATAGTTCATCCCGATTGACAGTTCGGCATATGCCCCCAAGTTGCTGCTGGTGGTGGTCAGCGGCTCCCCTTCGGGCAGGCCGTTGGCATCCAGCGCAAAATAACGGGACGTCGTATCATCGCCAAAGTCGTGGTAATAGGTGACGGTCCCGAACATGTTCAACGCCGCTGTCCCGCTTGGCAAAATCTTGCTGCGTGACAATGTGGCCGAAACAAAACCGACCGTGCTGACGATGTCGTCAATTTCAAGGAAGCCGTCGTCGCCCGCAATGTCAGGCGTACCACCGTCAAAGCGCAGATTGTCGACCGAAGTCCGGCTGTGCGACACCCCGACCGCCGGCACAAAGACCAGACCGGACGCTTCGCTCAGCGGGAAGGCATAGCCGACCGAACCGCTGATTGTGGTGCTGGTGCTGTCGTATTCCTGATCCGCAACGCCCAGATCATCGAGACCGCCGTTTGTGGCGCTGTCGACAAATGCCGTGTTCTTAAGGTCAAACGCCGTCTGGTCGAAACGCAGCTGGATGTCACCAAACAACCGCCCGCGCGACGCACCGATATAGGCACCTGCATAGGTCTGGTTAAAGTCGGTTTTGTTCTCACTTACCGTCTGGCTGCGGTCCAGGCTGACCGTTGTCGGGTCAAACCGGAACACAGGCTGTGACAGCGACCCCGCATTGGCCCCGATAATCCCGCCAAAGCTGAGGTCGAAACCGGCATAGCGGCTGTCGAAACAGGAATAATCGAACCCGACCTGAAGGCCGCCATAGCTTGCCGAAATCTCTGAGTTGAAGTTACCGATCGACGTTGCCGTCTCACCGTTCGCATCCGCAACACCGCCAACGCCGCGCGCCCAGCTGCCAAAGCCGCAAGGGTCGTCATCCTCGGCAGCCAAACCTGCCACAAAGGGGCTGGAGGGGCGGTTCACCACCGTATTGATCAATGATTGGGTCAGTGTCAGCCCCGACGCAATGCCCGCAACTGCGGGGTTCGCACCGGATTCAATGGCAATAGAGTTCGATTCAGCATCAAACTTGAAACCATAGACCAAGGCACCGTTCGCCGGCAGCCCCGTCTGGTCAAAGGTGAAATCATCCGCCAAAGCGCCAAAGCTCAGGACCGTCAGGCCGCCGTTCAACGTGCCGAATTCTTCGCTGAGATCGTTAAAGTCGACCAGAACATCACCGCTTAGCACGCCATCAATCCGGATTTCGTCAAATCCCTGATTGTCAGGGCTCAGGTCGATATCTGCCGTGATCCGACCGTTCAGCACCGCATCACCGGTCACAGTGATCACGTCACCGGTCGCGCCGTCCGCCATGTTGATGACACCCGATTGCGCGTTGGTCAGCGTGCCACCCGCCTGATTGGTGCCCGTGGCCGTGATGACCCCGTTGTTCACAACATCCGCCCCGATCACCGCCCCACCCGGCAAGGTCAGGTTGGCGTTGTTCGTCAATGTGCCAGAGGTAAACTGCCCACCGTTCCCGACCGTCAGATCGGCAGCGTTCAGGAAGCTGCCACCGGACAGGATGCCCCCGTTGCGGAGGGTCACATCCGCATTGTTGGTAAACGACCCGAAGTTTAACGTGCCGACCTCTGCCAGAAAGGTTTCGTCGTTTACAATAGTGCCAACTGTCGAAATCCCCTCCTGCAAGGTCGTCAGGCCGGTATTCGACAAAATGCCGTCCACCCGCCCGCGCAGGTTCAGATCGCTGGCATTCTCGAAATCGCCTGAAACGCCACCGCTGAGAGTCACAATCGCGCCATCTCCGATGCGCAGACGCGCGGTGCTTGCGGCCGGGGCACTGCCATTATTGATGACGTCGCCGGTCACCTCCCCGTCCAGTTCAAGAACAGCGCTGTTGATAATGTCGCCCTCAACCGTGCCGCCGCTGGCAACGGTCAGTTGTTCATTATTGATCACCCCACCGATGTTCGTACCTGTCACCAGAACGGTCCCGTCATTGTCGATTGTACCCGTCTGGGTGCCCGCAATCGTCACCTCACCCGATGCCGCATTGACCACATCACCTGTCATGACACCGGCGATGGTCGCCGTTCGGCCCGAATTGTTCACCAGATCCCCGGTAATTGCACCTTCTGCTGCCAAGGTTCCGTCGTTGGCAATGTTCATCGCAACAGTACCGCCGGTCGAAATTTCCAACGTGCCTGCATTCGCCAACGCGCCGGTGCCCGCAAGACGCCCGCCGATTGTCATTGTGCCCGTGTTGACAACGATGCCGCCGTTATCAAGCGATGTCGTGCCTGATGCGATGGTCAAACTGCCACTTCCGTTGTTGGTAATGCTGTTCACATCACTCAGCGAACCGGTGATGGTCACCTCGCCATCCCCTGCCTCTAGCGACCCGTTCAAGCGGCCGGCAAGATTAACAGTACCGCCGCTGGCATCCACAGTGCCAAGGATCGTACCGGTTGAATCGAAGGTGCCAGCCGTGACCGTGACGCCGCCGTTCAGATCGCCGGTGTTGGTCAACTGCCCACCCGACAGGTTTGTCGGGCCGGAAACCGTGCCGCTCACGGTGGTAGAACCTGCTGTGTTGTTCAGGCTGGTCGCCGAACCGGTCAAGATCAGGGTCGCCGAATTGGTGACCGCACCCGCATCTAGCCCCAAGGTCAAAGAACCCGCCGCGTTGTCGACGCCCCCCACGGTGCCGCCGGACAGCTCCACCGTGCCGCCGTTGATGCTGATGTCACCGATGCTGCCCGCCGTGCTGGAAAAGCTGCCGCCCGTGGTGGTCACATTCGCCATCGTACCACTGTTCGTCACAGCGCCCCCCGCAACGGTGGTTTCACCGCTGATGGTGCCGGTATTGTCAAAGGTGCCTTCCAGATTATTAAGCGCTTCGACGGTGCCCGCGTTGCTGGCTGTACCGGAATTGGTGACCGCCCCCGTTGAACCGGCGCTCGCGACGGTCAAGGTGCCTGCGGTGTTCGCCACAGGGCCCGCCGTGCCCCCGTTGATGTTCACGCTGCCACCTGCGTTTGTTACAGTGCCAACAGTGCCGGCCGTGCTGGTCAAGGTGCCGCCACTTAGATCAACCGCCGCAAGGGTGCCGGTGTTGTCGACAGTCCCCCCGCCGATGGTTGTCGTGCCGCTGACAGTGCCGCTGTTGGCGAAACTGCCGCCCGCAATATTGGCCGTGCCGACCCCGCCCGCATTTGTGGTGGAGGCCGAAGAGGTCAAAGCACCGACCGACCCGCCAGCAATGTTCAGGCTGCCTGCAGTGTTGTTGGCGGTGGCAACCGTACCCGACTGGACCGTGGACGATCCACCCGCATTTTCCAGTGTGCCCACGCTGCCGGAAGTCGTGAAGGTCCCGCCAGAGATTGTCGCCGTTGTGATGCCGCCAGAGTTCGCGAACGACCCGCCACCTTGCGACAACGTCCCGACCGACCCCGCATTGCTGGCGGTCGCGCTGTTGCTCATCGACGTCACATTGCCGCCGGAAATCGTGGCCGAACCGGCGCTGTTGACCAAGGATGCAACCGACCCGCCTGTCACAGCCACGGCGGCCCCGTTGTTGTTCACCGATCCGGTGACCGTACCCGCAGTGCTAAATGTACCGCCCGAAACATTTGCCGTGCCAACCGATCCTGCTGCTTCGTTGGTAAAGGTCGCTCCAGTGACAACTGCTGTCGTCACAGTGCCGGAATTTGTTGTAGTGGCCGCACTGTTCACCGTCGTCACAGTGCCAGCATTGATATCCAACACCCCATCGTTATTCGTCGCCGTCGTCACTGTCCCGCCAGTGACCGTCATGATGCCACCTGCGATTGTCGCAGTCCCTGACACGGTACCAGCCGTCTGGAACGCACCGTCGTTCAGGTTCACATTTGCCAACGCACCCGTACCCGTGAGAGCAAGTGTGCCGCCCTCCACATCCGTTCCGCCCGTATGGATATTCACCCCGCCAAGGCGAAGCGTATCCGTGTCGTTGTTGACGACCAGTTTTCCGGTCCCGTCGATCACCCCGTTGAAATCTGTCGTGGCCGCGGTACCGGTCCCGGCAACAGTCAGGGTATTCCCATTCAGGTGGACAGCACCGGTCCCGTTGCCAGCAAGCGACCCGATGGTTTCATCGGTGCTCATCAGATCAAGCGTACCGTTCACCACAACCGCACCACTATCGACCAGCGTATTGGCATTGCCCAGAAACAGCGTGCCGCTTTCGACGGTAGTCGCGCCTGTATAGGTATTCTCATTAGTTAATGTCAGCGCCCCTGTGCTCGGGGCAATACCCACGGTCAGACCGCCCGTGCCGGACACAATACCGTTGAATGTCGTTGATGCATCGCCTGCAACAGTCAGCGCGCTGCCGGTCCCAACTGTCACCGATCCCGCACCCTCGATCGAGGCGACGGTTTCGCTGGCCATCACATCAAGAACGGCACTTGTGTTAACCGTCACCGCGCTTGAATCCCCGATTGCGCCGCCGCCGCTTACACGCAAGGTGCCTGAGTTGACGGTCGTATCGCCGGAATAGTCACTATCCGCAGTGTTCAGCGTGAATATGTTACCCAAGCCCGCATCCGAATATAGTGCGACACCCCCTGGGGCCCCATCCTTAAATGCGCCGTCAAACGTTGTTGCGCCATTGATCGTCACAGTGGCGGTCGCAGCGGCATTCGATGTCACAACACCTGTACCGGTCAGACTGGAAAAGCTGATATCATTGCCTTTCAGATCCAGCGTGCCATCAACCACACCCCCATTGGCGAACAAGTTCACACTTTGCGAAGTCCCAAGCACCACTGTCGCCAGTTCGCTCACCGTGGTCGCAGCTGCCGCCGAGGCCGTTGTGCTGTTCACCACGACCTGCGCTGCATCCGTGCCATTGCCAAAGGTCAGTGCACCCGTCGCCGTGATCGCCCCCGTCAGCGTCGCGTCGGCACCGGTAATCACGCCATTCCCGGCACCCACAGCAATCCCATTGCTCACCGTTGTTGTACCGCTCACCGCCATCGTGCCGCCGTTCAGCGTGATCAGGCCCGTACCAAAAGCAGCATCACTATTGCCGTCAATCACGCCCGCACCGATTTGCATCCCGCCTGTCAAAGCGGAGTTATCACCCGTCAGCGTCAGCGTCCCGCTGTTCGTCTTGCTCAACACGCCCGACCCGCTCAGCGCGCCGCTGAATGTCTTGTCGCCTGTGCCCGCCACCGTCAGCGTGTTGGCGTTCACATCCACGCCACCCGCGCCCTCAAGCGTGCCGATCGTCTCATTCGCCAGCACTTCGAACGTGCCGCCGTTCACCACTACCGCGCCCGCATCTGCAATCGCCGCACCACCCGTGACCTGCAACGTACCCGCGGTCACCGTCGTCGCGCCCGTGTAGCTGTTCGTGCCGCTCAGCGTCTGGGTGCCGACACCGTCCATCGTCAGACCACCTGCGCCGGAGATCGCGCCGCTGAAGTCAGCCGTCCCGGCCACCGTGCTGCCCACCGTCAGGGTTTGGCCTGCAACAGCCAGATCGACAGAACCCGCACCGTCAAGCAGACCCACGTCTTCCGAGGCATCAACCCGCAGCGTGCTGCCGCCCGACACCACCACAGACCCGTCGTCATCAATCGCTTCGTTCCCCGAAACCACAAGCGTACCGGTCGTCACGGTCGTCGTGCCGGTATAGGTATTGTCCCCCGAAAGCTCGAACACATCCGCCTCGGCAGCCTTGTCCAGCGTCAGACCGCCCGTGCCTGAAATCACGCCGGAAAATTCTGTATCCGTCGCCCCGCCAACCGTCAGCGTGTTGGCCCCCAGCGTCACCTTGCCGGCACCGTCCAGCGCCCCGATCGTCTCGGCCCCTGTCTCCAGCGCCAGTGTGCCGTTCGCGTTCACCGTCACAGCCCCCGCATCCGCAAGCGCGTTGGCCACGTTCAGCGACAAAACGCCGGTGTCGATTGTCGTGCCGCCCGTATAGGTCTGGCTGGTCGTCAGCGAAAATTCATCCGTCGCGAGCCCCTTGTTCAACGCAAGACCCGTCGTGGCCGTCGCGCCATCCGTGATCGTGCCGGTAAAGCTGCCCGGTACAGTGCCATCGCCGCCCACCGTCAGAACCGCCGTGCCGGTGGCCGCGTTGTTGGTCACCGTGCCCGCACCCGACAGATTGCCCGTCGCCGTGTCATTGCCGTTCAGATCCAGCGTGCCGCTCAGCGCAAGACCGTTCGTGAACAGACCCGCACTGTTGCCATTGCCCAGAACCACCGTGGTGCTGCCCGCAATCGTCGTGGCGGAATCCGCGCTTGAGGCTACGGTGTTGTTCAGCGCAAACTCCGAGGTATCCGTGCCATTACCAAAGGTCAGACCCCCTCCCGTCGCCGTGATCGCCCCCGTCAGCGTTGCCGTCACACCATCATCCGTCGCCAGCGTGCCGCCGCCGGCACCCACCGTAATGTCATGCGCAAGCGCCGAGGTCGCCGTCACATTCAGCGTCCCGTTGGTCAGCGCGATGTCGCCCGTGCCGTCGCCAAAGGCATCCGCACCGCCTTCGATCACGCCTGC